>NZ_JAVRCK010000007.1:0-162495 GCF_034530815.1 Nostoc sp. DedSLP03 | reverse complement strand
ACATTTTCTCAGAAATGGTAAATCTTCCAAAACTGGATGCTCCCGTTGACAATTCTTGTAAGCACGCTTTGATCCGTTCTTGTTTCTCTTGGTTCATAGTCAGCGATCGCACAGGGTTCTTTCCTTCTACATTTTCTCAGAAATGGTAAATCTTCCAAAACTGGATGCTCCCATTCTGACTTCTGAATTCTTCTTCAATAAGTCATGTGTTGATAATGTATCGGCAGCAGATTTAATTACATCAAATGACATCCCCGATTTTTCTGCAATATCTAATAGAGTATGCTGACCGTCAGATAAATTTAAAACCCACAGGATTGCCATTTCATTTAGCCCGCTATCTTTGTTACCACCAACTGTCCGATATATTCCTCTTTTACCTAACTGTGGCTCACATTTGGGATTTTGGTTGTAGTAGATTTCGTTATTGTTGAGGATATGCAACATCGAATGACATTGAAAGAATGACTCGGCTAGATATTGGGGTTGAACGAAATTTAAATCGTCTGCTGAGGTATGGTATTCAGGAAAAGTACCATGAGGCGATCGCATGAAGCAACCTACAGCTAAATTAAATCCAGGCGAGCAATATTGTCGCTCATCATAGCCATAGGGGAAAAAATCGATAATTTTGTGATCTTGTTTTGAGTTTTTCAGTACATAAGCAGCAACTTTATCGATTTCAGTGTTACCTCGACGGCTTTTTTTATAGGTAAAGTTGCCTGAATCTCCTAAACAAGTTAATACCAAGCCATGTTTAATGTTATTGACTTGAGCTTCATTAAGAGCCAACCATGTAATTGAGCCAATGGTTCCGGGAATCCAAATAAATCTATAGGAATATCTTGGTGTAGTTTGACTTAAATATCTAGCCAGAAAAGTAGCGATCGCAATTCCCGAAAGATTATCATTACACAGTGAAGGATGACAGGCATGGCAAGAAATCAAGATTTCATCAGTACTGTCTCCAGGAATATAATACTCACCATAAGTCAAATAACCTGGTTGCAGAGAAGAATCAATACATACTTCATATTCTTCATCTTCTAGTTGCAAATACTGATTATGAGTCAGGCAAAAACCCCAACTTTCCTTGTAATATGAAGTTCGGTAAGGAATCCAATTAGGATAATCGGCAAGTGTAAATAAATGTGATTTAAGTTCTGGAAGAGATATTTTTTGATGTATAGGAATACTATAGTTAACAACGTGCAAATTTGAATTAGTAAAATCTACAATCTTTTCACCTTGAGAGTTTTTAATATAGGCATCTTTAATATTCCACTCATTAGGGACTGTCCAATCAAATACCTCTGTTCCGGTTGGCACTTCATGAACTGACAAAGGAATATACTGCTGGAGAATTTTTAAAGTTTCTCTAAAACCATTACCTGTAATACTACGGCAAATGGGATATAAATCAGAAATTAGTTGGTAAATTTCTCGACTGATATCCTCTAAGTTAAAAGAATTTTTTAGCTCAATTAAATTAATATTCTGAAGTCTATCAGCAACCATAAATAGAATCCTTGTTAACTGGTGTATCTAATCTTTTATCCTGAAATCAAGGGGTATCCCTACGTCTACACGTAGTATCAATTGAGTTGGGGTTTAAATTCCCAACTTCAACTGTCTAAAATGTTTGAATTTTGTTAGCGCAGCGTTAGCGAGTCCGCGAGCGTCATTTTGAATTTTGAATTGTTAATGATGTTTTGTATACCAATCTACAGTCAATTCCAAGCCCTTCTTTAGAGGAATTAAAGGTCGCCAACCCAGTTTATCGTATGTATAAGCCGTATCAGCTACTCTTATTCTTTCCATCGGTCGCTCAGGTAAAGCACCAAATAGAGGCTGGATTTGAGGGTTAACCAGATTAACAAGCTGGGACACAACTGCATGAATGGGTACTAGTTCTCCCGAACCTAAATCGAATGTACAACCCTCTACACTAGGAACTTGTGTTACAGCCAGAAGTCCTGCAATCACGTCATCGATATAAATCCAATCAACTTGACGCTTTCCACTACTAAGTTTTGGAGCTTGCCCTTGCAACAAGGAAAGAATAACAGAAGGAACGATCTTATACACATTTTGTCCTGGCCCATAGGTCATAAAGGGTCTAACAAGAACTACAGGTGTCTGATAGAGTCGATGGAACATCCTACCATAAGTACTACTAGCAAATTTAGCAATAGCGTAAGGAGAAGAAGGAACTACTTCAGGACGATCTTGTTCTGGTTCTTCTAAAGAAGCTATTAACACAATGCGACTACAACCAATTTCGGCAGCTACCGTCAATAAGTTAATAGTACTAGTCAGTAAACTGTGAAAGGTAGGCAATATGAACTCTAGATTCGGAACTGCTGTCACAAGACCGGATAAATGGAAGATGAGGTCAGGTTTAATGCTGTGGAAAAGATTTTGAACAAACTTAATGTCTTCCATGTCACCGTGCCACCATCGCAAGCAGCTGATATCAGAAGTATGAAAACTGCGAGAAACAGCATGTACTTCTGCACCATCGTGGCATAAATGACGGACTAAATGAGATCCTAGAAATCCGCTAGCACCTGTAATCAGTATTGTTTGTCCAGACAATCTTTCAACAGAGTTCACCATTTATACAGACTGGAGTTGGGAAAACAAAAGTTATTCTACAAGAGATTGTTTGTTGTAGACAACAACAATGTGTCAGTAATCGGATAGAAGTCAGTGCCTCGTAAGAAGTCGCCTAAAGAAGTTCCTGTACAAGCTGAATCAATATTTGGCGCACCCTTTTGAGCTATGACATCATCAAAATGTACAGTTCTAAAGTCAATACTAAAACGGGTATATCCTGATGTGTTGGGAATAGTGGAGTGCATTTGCGCTCCTGAAAAGAGAATCATGCCACCGACTTGTGTGATTAACTGCAATTGCGGCTCCATTTCTAAAGTTTCCTCGGCATGGGGTTGCTTGCGCGTATCTGTTTTAATATGCAGTGCCGCATTTTTGCGACTTTCTTTAACCCACTGAGCGTAGTTATAATCCCTTGAGCTATTCTTAACTGGTTGACTCCAGTAGCGCGGATGGAATGCCATCGCATTCTCTGGGGTAATATCGTAGACAGGAATCCACCAGTTGATCTGGCACATAGGAGCAGAGTACCAGGTGTCACGATGAGGATGGAAAGCGTAAGCAATACCAGCAGTCAGATAGCGATCGCTGGTTGCTGTTCTCAGGCGAGGTACATCGAAATAGGTTTTGTTTAAGTCACATCCACTTTCTTTCAAGATACCTTGAATGAGTTGTTTAGATTCAGGGTGATGGATAAAAGCTGGCTTGAGTTGTGCTAAAATATCAACGTATTTCTCTACAGGCAAGCTATGTTGTGCATCTCTTGGATCTAAAGGGGCAAATGCTTCTTCAACCATGCCACGAGCAAAATCGCATAGAGCGATCGCACTGGCGCAAGGAGAAAAGACAAACACTTGTCCATCATAAAGATGCTTGCGTCTGATTTCATCACTAAAAATCGAATCAAAATAAATTGTACTCACTTCGCCCTCATTTGCTGTAACAAAATTTGAACACAGTATTAAGTATGAAAATCAAAATTTAATTTTTCAAATTTTGATTTTCTGTGTCTGTGCGCCTCTGTGCGTTCCTAATCCTATATTTACTCAGTAACTATATATTTATTAAATTGCTCTTAAAAGTCTTACATCACCGTAGGCGTTTCAATTTATTTCGATTCAAATAAACTCCAAGACCGATCTTTATCCGAAATTTCAGTCACAGATAGAGGCCATTCAATACCAAAAGCTGGGTCATCATAGCGATACCCGTCAGCATATTTTGGTGCATAAAAGTCACCCATTTGATACATCACCTCCGTCTCATCGCTGAGAGTTTGAAAACCGTGAGCACACCTATCTGGGATATAGAGAGCAAGACGATTTTCAGCAGTTAACTCTATACCAATATGAGATAAATAGCTAGGAGAATCTGGACGCAAATCGATAATTACATCATAAATAGCTCCCCTGATACAACGCACCAATTTTGTTTCCTGAGAAGGAGGCATTTGATAATGCATACCCCGCAATGTTCCTTTTTTATAGTTAAAAGATAAATTGCATTGGGCAATAGTAGGTTTTAAGCCACGATCTTGAAATTCCTGAGTACAGAAACTCCGAGCAAAAAAGCCGCGAATATCTTGGTGCAGTTCTAAATCAACAATAAATGCTTCTTTTATTTTAGTTTCAGTGAAAATCATAAATATTACAAATTATGAAAAGAAATTAAAATTATTTCTAATTTTCTAGAAAAACATTTTTCGACAGTAAAATGCTTCAGCATATTTACTCGGTGAATTTGATTCAATCCCACGAATTCTGAGAATTGCACGAAAAGTCTCTTCTGTAAACCACTGCTTATTATTTTGGGTAGCAAACGCATCCAAAATATATTGAATTTTTCGATGGCAGAGTGTTTCATTTAAATGAACAAATAAATTAGGAATACCCAAATCACCGTCATATTTGGGTATTTCATATTCTAAAATTAAATGATTTCTAAAGGTATTCCAAGTCAAGTCAGAAATTAAGCGGTGATCTTGGTGGCGATCGTCTCGATGATGAGTAAAGATGATATCTGGTGAAAATTCCTGCTTCAACTGTTCAAAACATTCCTTTACCTTTATCCCTTCAAAAGGCAGAAAGCCATCTCGAAAATTTTTAATGATAATTTTCTTAACTGGGATTTCTTTTAAGAATAGATTAGCACTTGCAGTTGCTTCCTGCGCTCTTTGCTCATTGGAACTAAAAACAACCCAATAGATAACAACATCTTGATAACTCTCTATTAGCTTTAAGATTGTGCCTCCACAACCAATCTCGATATCATCACAATGAGAACCGAGACAAAGAATTTTGTACTCAGATTCTTCTGTCTTATTTAACCTAAGTTGGATCATAGATGGCTAACTTCTAGTTGTTCATCTCCCCATACTTCCCAAGGTCTTTCGCCTTGAGCATACATATCATCTAACTGTTGCTTCTCTTTAAACGTATCCATTACTCCAAAAAAGCCAGTGTATCGATACGCAAAAAGTTCTTTTTTGGCAATCAGTCTTTGAAAAGGTTCAAGAACAAGTTCTTCGCCACGATTAATGTAGTTAAAAATCTCTCTTTTAAAGATAAAATATCCTCCATTAATCCAAATATCACGTTGCTTGACCTCATTGATATCCTTTACCAAACCATCCTCATCCATATCAACTAGATGAAAACTTTGGCTAGGTCTAACACACAAAAAACTACCAATTTTATCACGCTCATAAAAATGATTAATATACGTTGGCAGATGCAAGTCTGTCAAACCATCACTGTAGTTAGCTAAAAATACTTCTTCTCCTTCTAAATACTTTTCTACTGCCTTAAATCTTTGTCCAATATTGGCAGTTAACCCTGTATCTACAAATGTGATATTCCAATCTTGAATATCCCGATTAAATAACTGAATGTTGCTGCCATTGGAAAGGCTAAAGTTATTAGAAAGCCATTCATTGTAATTCAAAAAATAGCTTTTAATTAAATCAGCTTTGTAACCAAGACATAAGATAAAATCTTTGTGCCCATAGTGAGCATAGTATTTCATGACATGCCATAATATTGGTCTATAACCAATATTTACCATTGGCTTAGGAATACTTTCTGAATACTCTCTCATTCTAGTTCCTAAACCACCGCAAAACAAAACTACTTTCATGTCACTTACCCCTTTTTGATAATAAAAAATATCAAATACTTAAGAGTAGATATTAACTTCCGGAATTGGTACAACAAATTGCCCTCCCCAATCCCGAATGTAAGCCATTTGTGTCATAATTTCATTTTTCAGATTCCAGGGCAAAATTAGTATATAGTCAGGCTTTGTTTCGGCAATTTTGTCTGGATGAAAAATCGGAATATGAGTTCCTGGTAAAAATTGACCCTGTTTATAAGGATTACGGTCTACTGTATAGTCAAGAAAATCTGTGCGGATACCACAATAGTTTAAAAGAGTATTTCCCTTACCTGGAGCACCGTAACCAACAATCGATTTTCCCTCTCGCTTCACTTTAATCAAAAAATCTAATAAGTTGCGTTTAGTTTCTTTAACTTGTTCTCCAAAGGAAAAATAGTATTCTAATTGCGTAAAACCAGCCGCTTTTTCTCTAGATTTTAGTTCTGATACTTGGTCGCTAATAGGTTTAGAAGAGTCTTCATTGTGGCGGGCATAAATTCTCAAAGAACCACCATGAGTAGTTAATTCTTCTACATCAAAAATTGTCAAGCCGTGAGCAGCAAAAATCTTATCTACGGTAATAAAGGAAAAATAAGAGAAATGCTCGTGGTAAATAGTATCAAACTGATTTTCCTCGATTAACCGCATCAAGTGGGGAAATTCCATAGTAATTACACCATGCGGTTTGAGGATAATTTTCATCCCTTTGACAAAATCATTCAGATATGGTGTGTGAGCGAGGACATTATTTCCGAGTAATAAATCTGCTTGTTTACCCTTAGCGACTTGTTCTTTTGCTGTCTCCTGACCAAAAAATTTGACAACTGTAGGAATACCTTTTTGAATTGCTACCTCAGCTACATTTGCTGCTGGTTCGATTCCCAGCGCTGGGATGCTTTTGGCTACAAAGTATTGCAGTAAGTAGCCATCATTGCTAGCAATTTCTATGACCTGACTTTCCTGGTTTAATTGAAAACGTTCTACTACTAAATCAACATATTTTTTAGCGTGTTGTAACCAGCTATCAGAGTAGGAAGAGAAGTAAGCGTAGTCACTAAAAATGTTTTCTGGACTAATGTATTCTTGGAGTTGAACTAAAAAACACTTCTCACAAACATAGACATGCAGAGGATAAAATGGCTCTACTTCATTGAGTTGTTTGAGACTACGATAACTTTCGCAAGGAGGAGACATACCTAAATTTACGAAGGTATGGTGTAAGCCTGTCCCACAGAATAGACAGTTACCAGTTATTAATTGATTATTTGTTGGCTGTAGTAAATTCATAACTTATTATATGAAATTTTTAAACAGTCTGCCAAAAGAAATCTCGATCGATTTGCTGAGTGCGAATGAGGTATTCTAATTGTTTCAGGCGAGTAAAACCTCTAGACTCAAATGTTTTTTTATCCATATCAATTTGTTGGAAGACATTATAGAGTTGTTGGGCACCGCGTTGGGCATCCCATTCACATTTGAATCCCGGTAAATTTTGGTTAATTTTATCAAATAAAACTCGATAGCTGCGGTTATCGGGATCGTGTTTACCAAAGCTCAATTGACAATCTGTAAAGACATCTGCAACTATTTGAGCAATTTGTTTGACTTGATAGTTGCTATTTGTATCGCCGACGTTGAAAATTTGGTTGTGAATTAGATCGCGCGGAGCTTCTAAGGTACAGATAATTGCTTTGCAGATATCTAATAAATGCACTAGGGGACGCCAAGGTGTACCGTCGCTGTTCATCTTGATTTCTTTAATTGTCCATGCCCAACCGGCTAGATTGTTTAAGACAATATCAAAGCGCATTCTGGGAGAAGCGCCATAGGCTGTAGCATTTCGGAGAAAGGTGGGAGAAAAGCTATCATCAGCAAGGAGTTTTACATCCTGTTCGACAAGTGCTTTGCATTTGGCATAAGCTGTTTGGGGATTGATAGCAGACTCTTCGCTAACGTAATCTTCAGTGGCAAAACCATAGACACTGCATGATGAAGTATAGACAAAGCGTTGAATTCCGGCTGCTTTCGCCAGTTTTGCTATATGTACTGAGCCTTTGTGGTTGATATCGTAGGTGATATCAGGGGCTAACTGACCTAAAGGGTCGTTAGAGAGTTCTGCCATGTGAACTACTGCTTCTACACCTTGCAGGTCTTCTATTGTAATGTGGCGAATGTCTTTGTTGAGGGTTTTGGCAGTTAGCTTGGTGCCGTTATATAGCCAACCTACTTTATAGAAGCCAGTATCTAAACCAATAACTTCATAACCTTGTTGGAGCAACAGGGGAGCTAATAATGAGCCGATATAGCCTTCAGTTCCAGTTACAAGTATTTTCATATCCTATAGTGCGATCGCAGTTTGTGGGGATTTTAATTCAGTAGGAATATTGTCTGGAATATTTTCTCCAGGAATAGCAAGCAACTTGGTAGCAATCTCATTGCGTAAGGGAGCAGCTTCATCTTTAGTCAACCAAGCAAATAACTTTGCTACTGCTTCAGGAGAACAATCGATTTTTAGAGCTTCTTGGAGCATACGCAAAGCACCAGTCAGATTATCGGCTCTTAGAGGAATAATTACCTTACTTTCTAGAAGATATTCAAAGTTATAGCTACGGGCTTTTGCTGTCATCTCTGTACAGAGATCCTCAGGAAGATAGCTCTCTGTAATCTCGATAGCACGGCGAAGAAATACTGCATGATTTCCTGTCAAAAAAAGATCATTCGATCTTTTGTTAGTGTACAAACTTGTATCTACGCGATAACAAGCCAAAATTTCTGGTTCATACCAACAATCATAAAAAGTAGCAATCCGTTTACATACTTCCCACCCGTTAAGATCGCTCAACTCAGAACAATATCCCCCTAGTATTTCATAGGTTTGCCGACGAACAACTATTGCCGAGGGTCTCAATGGATTTGTCACTACAATCTGTAATAGCCAATTTTCAATAATACCTCTATGCTCTCCATACCAGTCACAAATATCCCCTTTGGAAAGAAATACCCCTTTTTCGTTAATATTATCAAAACCTGTGAAAGCTGTTCCAATAGAATCCGAACAATTCTCCAAACTTTCCTTGAGTTGGGAATAAAAACCAGGGAGAACATAATCATCATCGTGAAGTATGTGAATCCATTGCCCTCGACTGAGTGTAATACCTGTGTTATGGTTTCCCGCTAATCCAATATTTTGCGAATTACGGTAGTAGCTTACTATACCTCTGCCAATAGAATTCACTAGATCGAAAAGTGGCGGCGTACTGGCATTATCCATTACCAGAATTTCCATTTCTTCTTCTCCAGTCCATTGTGCTAAAACACTAGCTAGACATTCGAGAAGATAGTCGGTGCGTTTATATGCAGGAATCACCACACTCCAGAATGGCCTCTTTTTTTCACTAGCCACAACGGCTGGAATCTTGGGAAACTTATAGTTTCCCACAATTACCTCCTCTTGAGGAAGCTCTGGTGTAATCGGCACTTCCTGATGTTTGTCGGTTTCTGCATCAGGTACAAACGCTTTGAGGTAGTGGGGATTGGTGAGCTTCAACCCTTGTTGATAGGCAGATATTGCCTCTGGTAATTTATTTTGATCTTGGTAAATTTTGCCTAATTTGAAGTAAATTTCTCCGTTGTGAGGATAGAGTTCCAATATTTTTTCATAAGAGGCTACTGCCTCTTCAAAATCACCTTGTTGTTGAAGCGCAATTCCCAAGTTATAGTGAGCATCAAGCAAATCAGGCTGTAAAGCGATCGCAACTCGATAGTAAGCCACAGCAGTCTTTAAATCTTTTACTTTATGCCGACTTCTACCTAACTCATTGTTTAACGTCGCGTATTGAGCCTGTTGTTGGGCAGAAAGCTTTCCTTGGGCGTGCAATGCGTTACCCAAATTCGCGTCAGCTTCAATACAGTTGGGCTGTAACTCTAATGCTTTTTGATAGCAAGCAACTGCCTCTTCCCATTTGCCTTGTAGTTGCAAGGTATAGCCAAGGTTATTATAAAGTGGCGCTGAGTCTGTCTTTAGTGCTATGGCTTGCTGATATGCTTCCACGGCTGCTGGTAACTGACCTTGGGCTTGATATAAATTACCTAGACTGAACCAAGCCTTGACGGAGTTGGGCTGAATCTGGAGGAGTTCATTCAACAACTGTTCAGCATTTTGAAACTGACCGACTTGCTGTGCCAGCATGCCTAACCCATATAAAGCTTCTGGGTGGTTAGGCTCTTTTTCCAAAATCTGACGGTACAGTTGTTCGGCTTTGGTTAAATCATTAGCTCTATGATGTTTCGATGCTATTTGGAGAGATTCAGTAATTGTTGTCATTTTAAGTATTTTTATGATTTATTACTCCCAGTTTGCTCATTTTCTAGGCAGTTATAAAAAAGACGGAATGTAAAAATAAGGGTTATAACGTTTGTCCCAGATTGCGATCGCTATTATCAAAAACCTTATTTCTACGTCATTTACTAATTTCTCTAACTTCAAAAAAAATGGGCGAACTCCCAGTATTTAGTTAAGGTTTTAACTATCTAATTATCGAGAGGCAAACAGATCAACCTGAAGGCGATCTCATCCCTCAGAGGAGTGGCAACATCTGTTCTCAGCCAAGCAAATAATTGCGCTAGTGATTCAGCAGACCGATCGATTTTGAGGATCTCTTCAAGGGTGCGAAAAGCGCCAGTCAGATGACCAGCCTTGAGAGGAACTTCTGTATCTGCTAAACAATTAATAAAGTAATGTTTACGTGATTGTGCTGTAATTCCTGCACAAAGATCGGCTGGAAGATAACTTTCAGAAATCTCAATAGAACGACGGATAGATGCTACCCGATCTCCAGATAAGGAAAGTTCAGTTCTCATACTTTGGGAATGCACGCGATAGTGAACCAAAATTTCTGGCTCGTACCACCAATCATAGAAGGTAGCGATCCGTTTATAGATTTCCCAGTCGAGAGTAGAGGTTAATTCTGGATGATATCCACCTAGCCGTTCATAGGTTGTTCGACGAATCACAACAGCAGGTGGATTCAATGGGTTTGCAACACCAACATATAGTAATAAATCTGAAACTATACCTTTATCTGTTCCGTATAATTGTTGACGGAAAGTAATTTCTCCTGTTTCATTGATATTTTCATAACCTGTAAAAGCTGCTCCAACGGAATCTGGACAACCTTCGAGACCTTGCTTGAGGCGAGTATAAAAACCTGGCAACACGTAGTCATCATCATGAAGTAAGTGAATCCACAATCCTCGACTATTAGTAACTCCTGCATTCCAAGTTCCCTGCTGTCTGAGATTTTGCGGATTGCGGTAATAGCGTACTATACCTCGCCCGATCGCATTTACTAGTTGATATAGAGGTGGCGTACTTGCATCATCAATCACAACAATTTCCATTTCCTCAATACCTGACCATTGAGCTAGGACACTGACTAAGGACTCTAGCAGATAGTCAGGACGTTGATATGCAGGAATAACCACACTCCAAAAAGGTCGCTTGTCTTCCGTTTCTGATACTGTAGGGATTAGTGGAAAGGAATACTTACCTATTTGCACTTCTCCATGAGGCAATAGAGGAGTTACTGATATCTCATCTGTGTTTTCTAGTGCTTGGGTAGCTGCTGCTACTTTGGCATAGTGGGGATTAATTAGCTTTAACCCGTGTCGATAAGCAGAAATTGCCTGTGGTAAATTATTCTGCTGTTGGTAAATTTTGCCTAAATTAAGGTAAACTTCTCCATAATTGGGATTAAGTTCTAAGAGGTTTTGATAGGATGCGATCGCCTCTTCTAATTCCCCTTGTTCTTGCAGCGCTAACCCCAAGTTATAATGGGCTTCTAACAAATTTGGTTGTAGTGCGATCGCTTGCTTGTGACTAGTAACAGCATTTTTCAGATCCCCTGCTTTTTTCCGGGCAACACCCAATTGATTATTTAATTGTGCATAGTATATTTTTTGATTGCTGGAGAGCTTACCTTGAGCGTGTAACGCATTGCCTAAATTAGTCTCTGCTTCGATAAAGTCTGGCTTTAACTCTAGAGCTTTTTGATAATAGTTAATTGCTTCTTCAAATAATCCTTGTTGTTGCAGAGTATAACCCAAGTTGTTGTAAATTGGTAATGAATTAGGTAATAAAACTAAAGCTTGCCGATAAGCTTTCTCTGCTTCGGAAAACTGTTCTTGAACTAAATGCAAATTACCTAAACTGAACCAAGTTTTTACAGAATTTGGTTGGACTTGTGAAGCCGCACTTAGCCACTGTTCCGCAGTTTGGAGTTGCCCTATCTGTTGCGCTAACATCCCTAAACCATATAAAGCTTCATGGTTATCGGGTTGTTTTTCTAGAACTTGACTATACAGCAGTTCTGCCTCCAATAAACTATTGTCTCTTTGCTGTTGAACTGCTAGTTCAAGGATTTCAGCTACTTCTGTTTGATTTAGCGATTCAGCTTCATCCTTGTCACCTGACTGATGCTTTTGTATCGCAATTTGAATAAGAGATTTAACTCTAGATTCTGAAATATTTGTAGTACTCATAACCTTGTAGTATCTATAACTATATTTGAATTTGATATTATATTGTTATAGATTACTATAATTTCAGAAGATAAGTGATAACTATTAATAAAATATTTTACCTATTTTTGTTTGTTAATCAAGCAAGGCTATTCAATTAAAATAAGGGAGAGATTTTGTCAACAGTATGGACAAGAAATAAGCCTGAAGCTAGCGATCGAACATTACCAAGTTAAGTAATTTAAGTGCGTACACCATAGGGTTTGCTGTTGGTAAAACCTCTCCCAGAAAAGGTATCGACATTTTCTTGTACAATCAGATTTTTTTACTCACCCGATTGTTTTGACTGAGATGCTTGTAAATCAAAGTTTGTTAGGAAATGAAACGAGCAATTAGCCTTAAGCAAATTATATTACCGAGCTGAGATCGCTTGCACTCACGTTTGAAAATAGTATGCTTTGTTGAGGATTATTACCGATAGACAAAGTATTACCGATAGACAAAATATTACCGATAGATAAAGTATTTAAGGTGAGAAGAGCGCCATCACTGGTATCTGTGATGTTACCTCGACTTCCCCAACCATCTAATACAAGCTTGTCAACACCAACCTGGAAATCTTGAATAACATCAAAGTCTTTTTTCAACAAGATATCGCTACGTTTGAAAGTAAATGTGTCATTACCATCGCCACCAATTAAGACATCATTACCACTACCACCATTTAGAGTATCATTGCCTTTACCGCCATAGAGTGTATCATTGCCATCGCCACCATTTAGCAAATCATTACCTTGGCCGGCGTCGAGGTTATCATTACCTCTGTTTCCAGATAGCTTATCATCCCCCAAACTGGCATAAAGTTTGTCCGCACCGTTGGTTCCCGTCAGATTATCCTTCCGAATCGTGCCATAGATAACATCTCTACCCAGGTTGCCGATTAAAGTATCTCCTGCCAATTCAACAGAACTAGTATTAATTTTGACTATAGTTAGGTTGGTTTTGCGATTAAAATTCCGCTCATAAGTCCCAACAGCATTACCATTTAGGAAATCAGTACCATTGTCGCCATCAATATCATCATCTTTATCACGACTCTCAATTGTGACATTGCGACTCCGACCAAATGTTAGATCCCCGATTTGGTCGGAGGAAACTAATTTACCCTGGATGCCAAAATAATCTAAAACTTTGGCCCTGTTAGGATTTGTGGTATCTAATACCAAAAAAGTTGTTGTCGATTGGCCCTTGTTATATTCAACGTCAGGATTTTCAATTTCTTTAGCTGCCAATTTTAAATTTGCTGAAAAATCAAAAGAGAAGCTTTCATTACGACCAACCGCAAAACTAGCAAGTACCTTTGCTTCACTGTTAGAAGTACCTTCAAATTGACCACTTAATCCAACTACAGCAGCTTGAGTGAAAAGTGATGAAAAAGTTGGATCAAAACTTGCTTGAGCCTCAGCAATTGCAGCAGTTATCCCACCTTTAACTAAGGTATCTGCCTGAGTAGCAGTTAAAATGCTTGCAGCACTTTCACTATAGTTAGAAAAAGTAGCATCACCTTCAGCGGTAACAAAATTAGGACTAGGATCGGGCTTGGGATCGGGCTTATTGTTGAGATTAGTTCTACCATTGAAAGAAAGTAACTTTGGAATTGTCAGTGTTAGACTTACTCTTGATGCCATAAAAAACCTGTGTTGATTTTGTGAGTTAACAAATTTGCGCGTAAATATCTGGGGAGTAATTCTCTCCTAATTTACGAGCTAAAGCTCTTGATATACCTAATGAATCTGTTAGCTTTTATCCAGGGTTTGCTTCGCTTTTAACAGCACTTTGAAATAGGTTAATTGACTATTCCAAGCGGAACGTGGAAGCAGTGGGATTTTCTCTAATTCTTCAGATGGTGATGACTTAAGGTCAGTTTTTTTCTCTGAAATTGTGTTAATTTCGGAATTTTCTGCCATGATTTATTATCTCACAAATGAGTAATAAAATTCGGGTTCTTGTTGCCAACTTTCCGACCACTGAATGCTGTCAGCAGTAAAGTGTAAGCGGTCGTTTGCTGGCAATAAAGTATCTGTATGCTCGACAATTAGCTCAAATTCACCATTATCAAATGGCAATCCTTGCGCCTTTACTTTGGGTACTACACGCTCTCTCATACCTTGTTTGGCATGAACAAGAGCGCGATGATGACAGTAAGGATTATTACCTCTCTTATTAAAGAAAACATGGGCTGTCCAACTGCAACCCCCACGACAAAGTTCAGCATATTCGCAGGTTTTACAGAAACCCCACAGGTGTTTTGTACCTTCAGGTGTTCCTGCTCCTAGATTGAAGCGTAGTTCTTCTGCACCTTCGATAATATCATGCAAGGTATGTTCTCGAATGTTACCACCTGTATAAGCAGTAGTCGGCAGTGAGGGACAACCCTTAATCGCTCCGTCAGCTTCAATTCCCAAAGTGGAAAGTCCTGCACCGCAACCTTGCCAAAATGAGAAGTCATCCTCCTTTCCTCGTCCCCGCAACAGTCGTTCATCAGGGCCGTAGTAACCAATATTATTTCCCGCCTGAAGTTGCACGCCTTCTTGGTAAGCACGACGCGCCACACGGGCAAGCATGGGGTAGATATCTAATAGTTCGTAGGGTTGGAGGAGGATATCTGCGTTATCGGCTGCATTTCCCATTGGTACAGTTAATTGAACTTGCCAAGCACGAGCACCTGCATCACGAATGCACTCATAGATGCACGGAAACTCTGGCGCTGAGAGGCGATTAATTTGGGTGTTGCAACCAAAAGAAATACCGACTTCTCGCAGATGACTCATGGTCTTAAATGCATATTTCCAAGAGCCTTTCTTTCCCCGCAGGCGGTCATGAGTTGCTTCCAAGCCATCAATAGAAACAGAGACGGTACGAATTCCCGCTTCCTTCATTTTTTGGGCGGTTTCTAAGGAAATGCCATAACCGCCTGTAGTCATACCACATAACATTCCCGCCTCGTTGATAGCTTTGGCAATTTCCAGCCAGTCTGGACGCAGAAATGCTTCACCACCAATGAGAGTAACTTCTTTAATTCCAACTTCTGCCATCTGCTTGACGAGATCCAAAGCTTCTTCTGGGGAAAGTTCTTTGGCGCGCTCATGTCCTGCACGGGAACCACAGTGACTACAAGCTAGATTGCACTTTAAGGTAATTTCCCAAACTGCGTAGCTTTTACGGTGATATGTCATAGGTTAACTCTCAATCTCAACCCTTGAAATAAACGAACGAATTCTATTTCTTCATCGTTTTATCGGGTTATTGTACTTCTGTTGGGCTAACTACTCCATATAACGCTTGTACAGGTGGAATTTTTCCTATGGGAAGTGGCCATGGCTTTGGATTTGGTTTAGGAATCCATTTACATTTTTTAACTGGTGTTTTTCCACCTTCTTCGGGAGGTGAGACTACAACACCATACAATGGCTGAAGGACTGAATCCTTATTGTTTGTAAGCCCGCCAAAGGCTCCTAGTAATTCGTCTTCACTAAGGTCGTCAAACTGGCCTAGTTCTTTTAACTCCAAGATTTTAATTGAGGCTGTTTCAAATTCTTCTTGAGAAAAATTATAGCCACCTTCTTCCATGACTTTTATCACTTCCTCAATCTTATCACTCATCAATTGAGTGTAAAAAGCCTCGTCTTTGACTAGTCTTACCAGGAAGTCTTTAACTTTCTCGAAAATTGTTAATGACATAAATTTTACCCCCTTAATTTGAAAGTTGAAGTTTAGATTGATGAAAATTGACGATCGCATCAAATAACCCGTTTAGCTAGAAACTTTTAGTGGGTCCACTTGTGTAACTTTTTGTTGTTGGTTTTGGTAAATCTCTCCTAATTTAATGTTGGCTTCCTGGTGTTGGGGATTGAACTCCAAAGCTTTTTGATAGCAAGCAATCGCTTCTTCTAGCTTTCCTTGTGCTTGCAGTGCCACCCCCAAGTTATAATGGGCATCTACCAAATCAGGCTGTATTGCGATCGCACTTCGATAGTAAGCAATAGCAGTTTGCCAATCAGCTGCTTCTTGGTGGCCAATGCCCATCTGATAATTCAATTCTGCGTAATAGGCTTGTTTCTCTGGTGAAAGCTTCCCTTTAGCAAACAGTGCATTCGCTAAATTGATTTCTGCTTCTATGCAGTTGGGCTGAAATTCCAGAGCTTTTTGATATGATGCGATCGCATCCTCCCACTTCTGTTGTTGTTGCAAGGTGTAGCCCAAATTATTGTATATTGTCCCTGCATCTGGTCGTAAAGTAATAGCTTTTCGGTAAGCTGCTTCAGCTTCTGGTAACTGTCCTTGACCTTGCAGCAAATTGGCTAAACTAAACCAAATTTTCACGGAGTTAGGCTGAACTTGCGAAGCTGCACTCAAATGCTTCTGAGCTTCCTCCAACTCACCTTTCTGCTGTAGCAGCATCCCTAAATTGTATAATGCTTCTGAATAGTCTGGTTGTTTTTCGATCGCTTGACGATATAGCTGTTCAGCTGTATCTAGGCGATTAGCTCGATGATCTTGAAGTGCAAGTTGAAACAGTTCAGCAACATCTTGAGCGTTAAATTGTCTTGGTTTATTAACCAGCTGCAAAATAAAATCTTCCAGCGCTCTAACTGGCTTTAAATCGCCATATAATTTATGTTTATTTTCTGCAACTTGCTGAGAAATATATTGCCGATATTTAGCATCTTTCCCCAGACGGATGGCAATTTGGACGTATTCTGATTTATTTGAAGCGATCGTCTCTTCGATACCCATCATCTGTAAAATTGCTAGAGAATGGCGCGATCGCATCAACTCTCCTGGTAAAGTGACAACCGGAATATTATGAGCAATAGATTCGAGAGTGGAGTTACATCCAGACCAACCAATACTATCTAAAAAGATATCTGCTAAGGCTGTAGTCCCTGCAAACTTCCTATTATTTAGTGCAGACAAAAATAAACAATGATTTTGATAATCCAACCCTAATGCTGCAAAAGCATGGTTTAAGCGCTGGCGAAATACTTCTGTAGTCTCTTCGCTTGAGTTTTTAATAAATACAAATTTAGAATTTTCTAACTCTTTAGCAATTAAGGGAAAAACGTCGTCATGATTGGGCAAATATTTATATAATGATTGACAACACCAGAAGAAAATATCATCCTCTTTTAAACCTATATCTGGTTTCTTAATTTTTTCGGGTTGAATTGCTAAAGGCATGTAATGAATAGATAGATTGGGTAATCTAACTAATTTTTCTGTATAATGTTCTTGAGCATTTTCTGGTTCCATTAATTCACTGCTCAAGTAATAGTCAATTGTCGGGAGTCCACTAGTCTCAGGGTGTCCCCAAGATGTCATTTGAATTGGCGCTAATCTCAAACAACCCAGTTTGATCGTCATTGGGTCCATCCCAAATTCTGGGAAAATCAGGATATGTAATTTATCTTGTGTTATTATCTCGCACCATTGTTCAACTGAGCGAACACCTTGAACTAATTTATCAAAAGCCTTGGCTGCACTAACTGTTGAGTTATCTGTTTTGCCCCCAGTGTAATAACCAAATAATTCAAACTCACTTCGATCTATATTTTCTACCCAACCTTTAATCGGGATTTTCCAATTAGAATGACTAGATAAAAATCCGGATACAATACCAATACGAACCTTTTGATTTTTATCTAAATTTGGCAGAACAAGCGGCTGGCTATCTTGGGAATAGCGACTCGACATAATCTGGAAAATCATTTCCCCATAAGTTCGCTGTAAACCTTGGTCATTTAAGCCTTGATATGCCAAGAAAAAAGGCTGAAATGTTCCCACAGCCTCAGATGCTTTTGCTCGTTCTTCCCGATCGGTTAATTCATAATATTTAGCTAAATTTTGCAAATACTGTTGATACTGATTTCGCCTGAATGCAATTTCATCAACACTAGAATAGATAATTGGTAGTTGGCAGATACAAGCACCAAATTTAGCCATATCATAGTTTGGCGTCACCTTGACGGCTTGCTCAAATGCTTGGACTGCTGCTTCTGTTTTGTTAATATCTATAAATGCTATTCCTAAGTTGCAATAGATGTAATCAATATCAGAGCGAATTTTAATAGCTTGTTGAAAGGTTTCTATGGCAACATCAAATTTATTTTGTTCCCTAAAAATGTTTCCCAAATTGTTATAGGTAGTTGCCAAATCAGGTTGAATGCTTAAAGCTTTTTCGTAAGCTTCTATTGCTTCTTCAAATCTTCCTTTTTCCTGGAAAAGATACCCTAAGTTATGATAGGCGTGATGATAGTCTGGTTGAATTTTTAGTGCTTGTTTGTAAAAATCGATAGCATCATTGAATCGCCCTTGTTGTTGGAGTACTTCTCCTAAATTAGTATGAGATGATACTAAATCTGGCTGCAATGCAATAGCTTGGCGATAATATAACTCTGCTATCTTGAAATCGCCTGCCTCTTGCCTATTTAAACCAAACTGCTCATTCAACTCTGCGTAGTGGACTTGTTCTTCTGGTGACAGCTTTCCTTGAATGTGGAGAATATTGCTAATATTGATTTGCACTTCTATGCTGTCAGGGAGAATTTCCAGTGCTTTTTCATAACAGGCGATCGCTTCTTCTAGCTTACCCTGTTGTTGCAGAGTAAACCCCAAGCTGTTGTATATTGCCCCTACTTCTGGCTGTAATTGCAAGGCTGCTTGAAAAAATTGTTCTGCATTTTGATATTGTCCCCGTTGCTGCGCCAGCAGACCTAATCCATATAATGCCTCTGACTGCTTGGGATCTACATCTATAATTTGACGATAAATCTCTTCGGCTTGGGCGAAGCGCTTGGTTTGATGATACTGACTTGCGAGTTGGAGAGCATCAGGAATTGTAGTCACGTCGCTTTGCTCCAAATTCAAAATTAAGAATCTCCATAAATAAACTTAGGAGCTTATATCCTTTTATTTATGGGCTATAATTTCTACAATCTTTTTTAGTTAAAATGTCTTTTGTTACTATATCTGCAAAGAACTCAAGCTTTTGAAACTTATAACTGATATCGATTGATATCATGTCTGCTTGATTACTTCCTAAACTTAATTAAAAGGAATTTTACTCTTCTCTACCTTTCGGGGGTCTACGAGAAGCTTAAGGCTACGGTAAAGTGTTCCTCTTATGACTATTAGCCCAGAGTTTTAATTCAGGGCGGGCAAACAACACAGACTGCAAACTGAATTTAAAATTAAATGTTGTAAGTTGTAAAATTTTATTGCGTAAACAGTTATTTAAGACCAAAGGACACCTTTTTGGTAAAAGCCGAAGGCTCAAATGAGCAAAGAGCCTTCGGCAATTTATCAATATACTAAGCTTTCGAACCTAACTCTACTTGCAGAAGTTAATACTTTTTTTGAGTAGAGTTTAATTATTACTTACTAACTGGACTTAGTGGAAGCTTGGCTTATTGAGGAAGCAGTAGCACTATTCTTAGTGGTGGTAGCGTTAGTTTGGGTGAAAGCTGAATTGTTCACGCCGCCGGTTGCAGAAGCATCTGCTATTGCTTGTGCAAAGTTGGTGTATTTTGGAGTAGGTTTGGGTTTGATTACTATTACTATTACCTTACCGTTACCACCACCAATAATTTCTTCTGAGGTATTTTCCAAGTAGTTCAGATCAGAAATGATCATTTGAGTTCTCCTAAAATTTGTAACTGTTGTTGGGAATATTTGGTTTAACCAACTTATTTCGTTTGGCTATACATCTAATATACTTTATTCCTCAAATAAGTCAATGCTTTTTTGAGGAATTTATGATTAAAAAAACTAATATATTTGTGTGAAAAAATCATTATTTATAGTCTTAATTGAAGTTAGAAAAAAATGCATGAAAAATTTAAGCAGAAATTAAGATTATTACTGCCTAGCAAGAGTTATAGCGGTTTAATTTAAGTTTTAAATAACGCAAATACAGCACTTTGTAGATATATTTACAAAACACTAAAAAACTAAAACTATTAAGTTTTAAAGGAAATCAAAACTGTATCTGCAACATTTTTTGAATACTAGAGAAATCTACCCTAGTTCAGGGAGATAATTAGCGACAAAAACATTTGAGATTTCCTGAACTATTTAGTCTTGGTGAATAACATATCTATTAATTCCTCTTGTGAACCGTCTGAATCTATTTGAGTAACTATTTTCATCGCGTTGATTTGTTGCTTTAACCAATCAGAAAAGGATTCTGTAATGATTTTTTGGCGCAACTGTTCATCTAATTGGGGTTGAATGACTTCTTCCACCCAAATTAAATACACTCCCTTGGGAGTCGTTATCGGTTTGAGAGCTTCTGGTGGTGCAGCAGCAAAGACAGCGGCTGCAATCTCTGGACGAAAATCTTTGCGGTATCGGAGTCCTTTGTATCCATAAGCACGACGAGCTTCTGGTTCTGAGATATATAGACGAGCAATATCTGGAAAACTGATTTCGCCTTCTTCTAGGGCATAAAAAAGTTCTAAAGCCAAGTCTCGATCCTCGAAGACAACTTCGTAGGTAACGGCGGCGATATAATCTAGCTGATGTTCGTAAAAGTGCTTTTCCAGTTGATCGGAAAATAGATGATTCGCTAACTTCCGCGAAAGGATGTTGTTGTAGGCTAATTCTTCAAACTGATCCACAGAGAGGTGGTGTTTTTCTAGCCATGACCAGGTGTCTTTAGCTTTGACAAGCTTCTTGGCGAACCTTAAGTTATCTCCTTCTTGCTGTAGTTCTTCTGGCGTGACTGTAATTCCTGCCGCTTGAGCTGCTTCGGTAATAATACTTTGCGATGCGATCACTTCTACAACAGCAGGTATCTGACAAGAGAGTTTAAGATTGTGAATGATATCTGAGGTAGAAATGGTCAGATTGTGGGGCATAACACTATATCTCCAATAATTAAGGGGATTGGGTATCCCTTCTCTGCGAGACGCTAGGCGAACGGCTTACTTCGCAACGCTTGACACAAGTCCCTCAGGGCAAGTGAGCACGCGGCATTAATTATTCCTCCAATCTCCCTTGTCCTATTTCCTGATTTGGGTGCGATATCTTTAACTACATCTCCAAACCGCCCTTTTTCAGTTTTTTGAATGGATCTAGAACAAAGTCAATTACTCGGCGTTGACGAATGATCACTTCAGCATTTGCTGTCTGACCGGCACCTAATGGAATACGTTTGTTGCCATTTTGGACATACTGCTGGTCTAAGGTGATTTCTAATTCATAGGTTTCGATGTTGCCTTGGGGTGTTTGGCTAACTTTCGAGTCAGGCGAGATCCAAGTAACTTTTCCTGGCACGATGCCATACTCTTGGAAAGGATAGGCATCAAACTTGACTTTTACTGGCATTCCTACCTTCAAGAAACCGCTATCCTGATTAGGCATATTGGCTCTGAGTACCAAGTCTGTTGTTGCGGGTGCAATTTGGGCAATCCTTTGACCGACTTGTACCACCGCTCCTGGTTTAGTTGTGGGTAATTCAAAAATCACTCCATTAATCGGCGATCGCACCATGCGCTGCTCAATTTGTACTTTTATAGATTTAAGCTGGATTTTAGTCTGAGCGATTTCTGATTGCGTTGCTGTTATTTGTGCTTGTATATCTTTTAGCTGCTCCTGATTTTTCATTACAGCTAGTTGTCCGGCTTGCGTGGCACTTTTATAACTACTTTGTTCTTCTTGTAGTCGGAGTTTTGCTTGTTTGATATCAGATTCCAACGTTTTGATCGTTACTTGATAATTATTTAGCTCTTGGGCTAAACGTAATTCGGCTTGTTTAATATCTGATTGAGATTTTTTATAAAGTCGTTTGCTTTCTTCCTCTTGTTTTTTTATTTAATCAACTTGGGTTGGAGAAACTGCGCCATCTTGAACGAGTGTGCTAAAGCGTTCAGTTTGCTTAGAATTTATACTCAAAAGTTTTTTAGCCGATTCTTGATCGTCGCGACTGCTGGAAATTTGCTGCTCTGCTTGTTTAACGGATGATTGTTTTTCTAACTTTTGAAGGTTATAGCTACTCAGTTTGGCATCCAGGTTTTGCTGTACCTGGTTGAGTTGAGCCAATTTTTCTAATTCTTGGGATTTATTTTGTTGTTCTAAAAGACTCGTTGACATTAAGAGTTGATTTTTCAGCAGTTCCAGTTGAGATTGCCGATTTTCCAGCCCTTGCAATTTGCTCTGGACTTGTTGGAGATCCGTTTGCTGCAAATCAGAATCCAGTTTCAGTAAAACCTGACCGGCTTTAACCGTATCTCCTTCTTTGAAGTTAACTTCTTTAACACTCCCACCAGCTTGAGCGTCTATTTTTTGAGTTGCGCCTTTAGGTTCTATACGCCCTCTGGCGCTACCAGTTTCATCGACTTTTGAAAGAGTTGCCCAAGGCAAGAATAGACCAGCAAAGCCGATGAGCGTATATAACAAACCACGAGTCCAAATTCGAGGTAAGGCATCGAGTAGTTTTTCTGTACCGTAGTACAAATCTTGACTTTCATTTTCTGCCTCTATTTGCTCGTCAAATACCGATTCCTCTTGCTGTTTGTAACTTTGATATTCATCTTGCTCATCTGGGGGAAGTGGGGACGATCTGTTGGGATGTGGCATGGTTTTATTTCCGATAACAGTAGATGGGGAATGAGGGAGAAATCAATTCAAAATTCAAAATTCAAAATTGTTCGTGTAGAGTCTCGTAAAGAAGAAAAAGACTGCCCAATGCCCCATCAACTAACTTGAGACATCTGTTGTTGATTCAGGTAGTAATAATGACCTTTTTTAGCGATTAATTCGTCGTGGGTACCGCTTTCTACCAAAATACCTTGATCTAAAACCAGGATTAAGTCCGCGTTGCGGACTGTAGAGAGGCGGTGGGCAATAATTACACTTGTGCGTCCTTTAAGAATTGTTTTGAGGTTGTTTTGAATAATCCGTTCTGATTCTGAATCTAGGTGACTAGTGGCTTCATCAAACAGTAATAACCGGGGATTTCCGAGCAAAGCACGAGCAATAGCTAGGCGTTGGCGCTGTCCACCAGAAAGCATACCACCGCTTTCACCAATTTCGGATTCGTAACCCATCGGTAGTTTTTGAATAAATTCATCAGCTCCAGCATATTTTGCTGCTTGGCTAATTTCTTCTGAAGATGCATTTGGATTAGCGATCGCAATGTTTTCGCGAACAGTCCCACCAAATAGAAAAGTATCTTGGTCTACAACGCCGATTTGGGAACGGAGCGATCGCATAGATACACTGGTGATATCGTGACCATCAATGAGTATTTTGCCATCTGTCGGTGGGTATAAACCTAAAATTAATTTACTGAGAGTTGTTTTTCCAGAACCACTGCGCCCTACGACTGCAACCATCTGTTCCGGCTGAATTTCAAAGTTGAGATTTTCTAATACGTTAGTATCGCTTTCTGAGTGATAACGAAAGGTAACATTCTGAAAACAAATGTTACCGCGAAGTTTACCCAACGATTTGCGGGGTTTAATTGCTAAGTCTTCTTCTGGTTCCGCCTCCAATACATCATTAATCCGTTCGGTAGAAATCACGATTTCCTGTAATTCATTCCACAGCAAAGCTAGCCGTTGGAAAGGACTCAAGACGTTACCCACCAACATATTGAAAGCAACTAATTGTCCAATAGTTAGTTCGTTATTAATTACCTGGGTTGCTCCGTACCACAGCAATGAAGTATTTACAAAGGTGTGGATGACGCCGCTGATAATTTGCAAGCGATTGTCAATGATTTGAGCATTAAAGTCTTTTTTGATTAAATCATTTAGCAGTTCCTCCCAACGCCAACGCACTGTCTGTTCAATTGCCAATGAGCGGACAGTACGAATTCCGCTTAGGGATTCTATGAGATAGCTTTGTTCTTTGGTAGCTGCATTAAAAATATCTCTGGAGATGCGGCGCAAAATACTTGTGCTGGCTAGCGCCAAGATAAAAAATGGCGGTACAGTACACAGCACGAATAATGCCATCCGCCAGCTATAGGAGAACATCAAAGCCAGATAAACTACTAATGTCAGCATATCCAAGACAATGGAGAGTGTCTGACCAGTAAGGAAGTGCTGAATTTTCTGGTTTTCTTGGATGCGCGAGATTATATCCCCAACGAAACGCGACTCGAAATAAGCAAGGGGCAAACGGAAGGTATGTTTAATGAAGCCTACAAGTAAGGCGATACTAATGCGGTTAGCAGTGTGAAATAACAGATATTGCCGTACACCGTTGACAGCAACACCAAACAACCCAAAAACAATCATTCCCAAACCAATGGCGTTTAAGGTTGGAACACTGCGTTGCACAAGTACTCTGTCAAGCAACAACTGGGTAAATACTGGTGTTACTAACCCAAATAATTGAATGACTATCGAAGCTATGAAAATTTCAAGTAGTGTTCGATAGTGAGGTTTGACTAGCTCAAAAAACTTCCAGAAGCTTCTACTTTCGTCTTTAGCACTTTTTAGTAGAGCTGTTGGTTGTAGTAACAATGCATAACCAGTCCAACCTGCTTGAAATTCAGCTTTTGTCAAACTGCGTTGACCAAGAGCCGGGTCACATACAATCACCCGCTTAGGAGTGATTTCATAGACAACAATAAAGTGTTTACCTTCCCAGTGAGCAATTGCAGGTAAAGGCTGTTCTGCTAATTTATCAAGAGTAGCTTTCACTGGACGGGTGGCAAAACCCAGGTATTCTGCTGTTGCTGCCATCGCTTTTAGGGATGCACCGTTGCGAGTGACATTGGTCATATCCCGTAGGCGATTGATACTAAAATGTTTGCCCCAATAGTTACCAATCATCACCAAGCAAGCAGAGCCACAATCAGCTGCACTTTGTTGGGCATAGAAGGGATAGCTTTTGGTAATCCGCTTCCACCAATGCCCCATTTGTACTTTCGGACTGGGAAAGTAAAAACGTGATTTTTTTGTTGGCTGTTGTTGTGACGGCTTCTCTCTTTGGGGAAAAGGAATAATTTTAGATTTTGGAGATTGGGAAGTTTTTTCTCTAGTACCTAATCCCCTGCGACACACTGAGTCGGTCGTTGTGTCCTCAGTCTCCAATTCCGTTTCGCTGACACTCATGCCAAAAGCCCACTCCCCCAACTCCGGGAAGTATTCTATTGCTGTTTGCATTTGGTCATTTTTCAGAATGTAAGCAATCGTTGGTTGCGTTGTTTGCCAATCTCCTTGTTTTGGTTGAGCAAAGATTGTACCTGGTGTCAAAAAATCGCCTTCAGAATGCCGCACTTGACCTTTGTACAATAGCCACAACTGTGAATCTTGGGATATTTGTGGACTTACAGAGCCAGTTTCTAACTGGTGTCGCTCAAACAAAGATAAGGCTTTGAGCATTCCTGAAACTTGTGATGTATGGCGGGGGAATTGTGATACTTGGCGACATAACAACAACAAATCCCAAAGTTCTGCACGGGCAAATAGGCGATCGCGAATGTTAGGATACTTGTCTATCAACCTTTGCAATGCTTCTTGCCTGAAATAGCCAAGTTTCAAGCTTGTCGAAGCTCTAACTACATAAGGACTAAAGTTAGCTTCGGGAAACAAGGTCAATTCACCAAAAACAGACCACGCACCAAAGGTAGTAATTAAATTCTCAGAGCTATCTAATAGTCGGACTTTACCTGTAAGAATAATATATATACCAGGATTCGCCTGTGCAGATTCCCAGAATTGCTTTGCTGATGGTGGCTCCACAATCTCCATTTCTGCCAAGAAGTCCTCTAATTCTTTTTCTGAGAGTTTTGTATCTAAGGTGTACAAAATTCTTTCACCCAGATGTTGCTCAGAAAGCACTGATGGCATTTTTTCATCTCCACAAAAAAAATTTACTTATCAGTCGAATCCAATTCAAAACTTCATTAAAAATATTATTTAATCCCGTATTTTTACCGAGGAAACTCTCAGCTTTATTAAAGTAGAGTTGAGAAAGAAACAGTATGCTATTAAAGCATCTATCTTTTACATCCAAGGTATTTTTATTGAGTGGGCAATCTACAAGAAGTTGTTGCAGCGAGTTATTGATGTGGCAATAACTAGTGTAAATGCTGGAATATCGAGCTAGAGCTTTGTTTAACGACATTTAGCTTCAAAAGCAACTAGCTGCATTGACAGCCTCCGCACAAATATGGATTGCTCATTTTTGCAATCAGCAGTGGTTGTAAGCGATCGTTAAGAGGAATTATTTTCGCGATCTAATTTGCTGTATGCAGTAAGATCTGTGCAAAGTATTTCATTCCTCAATCACAAACTGAAGTTTTTTTTAGTTCCGGACAATGTTATGGCTGAAAGTTATTTCATGCTCTCGAACAACACCTGACTCGGAAGAATTTTTAAAAGAATGTTTTCAGACATTCCTAACTTTTTAACAGCCTTGTCTTGACTTAAATGGTGTGACATAATTGTAGTTAGAAATTGCATTGAGTCGTAAATTATGTGAAAACGTAATTCATTAGCAGTTGTGTGAACAAAGCCTGACAGCAAAAAACCCACAACTACAAATCTGACTAACGTTGTAGTGTTAATCAGAAATTTACACAACGTGCAATTAGCTCCCAGCATATTCCCTAGTACTTTGGCGAGTCTAGGGGATAGTCTCCGGGATAGCTTCATCCCGCTCGTGCAACCTGGAACAAAAGAAGATTTTGAGTAGGCTACAAGAAACAGAAGACGATAAAAACTATAAAAGCACATCGTAATTTTGTTTAAGTAGTATTTTACCAATTTAGCTAAATTACACTTAAACAAATATTGCTTGAGTTTGCTTGGAGATTCCAGAATGGATCTTTTTCCAGCACTGCTTAGTATCTTTTAGGGAGCATCTAGCAAGCTATTTAACGTTTGTATTATACCTCCTATAGTGTAATAAATGCAAGTAACCAAAAGAGACTTGCGAACATCATCATATTTACATACAAACATGATATTTACATAATTAGCTTACACTCTTTCTGTTCTTAAATTTAGATATTTTAGTAGTTTCTTAATGTAAATTTTCTGACAAGTCACCTAATAGATGATATTTAACAAAAAAAATATATTTAACAACCATTTATACATTAAATCTTTAAATAGCGAGGTAGCATAACATGATGCTAGTCATAACGGCGACTATTGTTAGCTTAAAGGTAATATTTAAGTTGTTTAAATTAGCTGTGAGGTAAAACACATTAATGTTGTGATCCGGCACACACACTAGTTAACTAAGCCAATCTTAGCATTTTTTCCCTCAAGGGTATAGCAGCAATACATATTACAGCTTGATAGAAGTTGAGAAATAATCATCATGTTTAAATGAGCTTATAGTTCAAAAAATGACAATAAGTAGCAAATTCGTCTTTTAAAACCAAAGATTGCGAGCCGATCGAGTCAAGTAATAATAAATGGATAAATTGAATGGTGGTTTATGAGCCAGTGCCCTGACAAAGTGTAACACCATCGCTTTGGTAAAATATAGAAAATCATCCATAGCGGTTCTTAATCAGATAAAGTACATCCTCAAAGTTAAAAAAATATATATCCAGTCCAGTTATACCTCAGTTGCAGAGGAACCGCTATAAAAGTAACCAATATCACTTTGGTTGCGATCGCCAATGCTGTTGCTGTATATTTATCCATTGGAAAATCTACTTAATGAGGAAATTATCCCTGTGCGATCTAGGGATCTTTATATTACTCTCAACAGAGAATATTTAAATGCTTGGTTCCAAACGCAAAGATTTAATTTAAACGATGATTAGCTTAAAAGACCATAGGACTTACGCACAAGTTACGAAATAACGAACCGCAGAGGCACAGAGAACGCGGAAAAATTAGAGTTTGAGAGATATTTTGCGTAAATCCTAAATCGGTAGGGAATTTAGTTCCTAAATTGTGGCGCGATCGCTGAATTTTCCGCTTGGCTTGCTCTATGAAAGGAGTTTGTGTCATACTTACAAAAACCACTAATTACTAAATATCGGTCGATTTTAAGTAGTATTTTCAGGGCATTAGGGAGCATTAGAAGTAATACAGTTAGGGCAATGAGGATTGGGGGTGAGGGGAGACTGGTGTCGTGCGAAAAATTGATATTCCTGCAAACTTAAGATGCTTCCATATTGAAAAACATCTCTGATTTAGTAGTACAGTGAATTACGCAGGAGTACTTATGTCACAGTTGGAGCAAGCAGTGCCAGACACCTTTGTAGCCCAAGGCTTAGAAACTCTCCCCAATATTTTCGACCAAGTTGAGGCTCTGGCCAAAGATTTCGCTACCCGCGCAGGGGCACACGATAGAGATGCTTCCTTTCCCTTCGAGAATTTTACAGCTTTGCATGAGGCAGGATTACTCAACCTCACCATTCCACGCGAATTCGGTGGACAGGATTTGGGTTTGGCAACTATCTGTCGGGTGATTGAAGGGATAGCACGTGGCGATGCTTCGACCGCATTAGTACTAACAATGCACTATCTTCAACACGCTCATGCAGCCCATAGCCGTCGCTGGCATCCAGAAGTGTATAAACGGCTGTGTCGTGAATCAATTGAAGGCATTGCCCTGCTAAATGCTGCCCGTGTTGAACCAGAGCTAGGAACGCCAGCGAGAGGCGGATTGCCAGCGACAATTGCCGAACGAACAACAGAAGGCTGGCGTTTAACAGGACATAAGCAATACACCACAGGCAGTCCCATCCTCAGCTATTTTGTTGTTTGGGCACGGACAACTGAAGATGAACCACAAGTTGGGAATTTTCTGGTTCCGCGCGATCTCCCAGGTTTGCGAATTGTCGAAACCTGGGATCACTTGGGGATGAGAGCTACAGGCAGCCACGACCTGATTTTAGAGAATGTATTAATTCCCTCAGAGTATGCTTTAAATATCAACCCCATATCAGTTGCACTATCTTTCGATCCGCTAATTTCCACTTGGGGCAGTTTGACAGTGAGTGCCTTATATCTCGGTGTTGCTAGTAGTGCGCGAGACTGGCTTGTTAAATATCTTTGGGAGCGATCGCCTTCTAATCTCCAAGAGCCACTGGCAACTCTGTCACGCTTCCAAACTGCCGTGGGTGAGATAGAAGCACTGCTGTTTGCTAATAATAGATTGATTTATAGTTTGGCTGAAGATATTGACAAGGACGAATATGAGCCTAACGTAGGATTACAGGCACAGGCTGTTAAATACCTCACTACAACTAACTCGATTCGTGCTGTAGAAATTGCCTTGGAACTAACTGGCAATCCTGGTTTATTAAAAAGAAATCCTTTAGAGCGTCACTACCGTGACGTTTTGTGCAGCCGTATACATACGCCGCAAAATGATGTTATTTGCCAATCTTTAGGAAAGTCGGTGCTGAAAGTTTAGTGATTGGGGAGTAGGGAGCAGGGGAGCAGGGGAGCAGGGGACAAGGGGGACAAGGGGGACAAGGGGGACAAGGAGGAATTATTGAACAAGTTTCTTCCTTGTCTCCCTTGTCTCTTGTCCATATCCAATGCCCAATATTTAATATCCAGCTTGCTTGTCTACAACATTCCGTAAGGGCTGACCGTTTTGGTAGCGTTGAAGATTATCGATAAATAGTTGTGCTATGCGCTCTCTCAGGCGTGGCGATAAGGCTGAACAATGGGGAGTGATAAAAGCGTTCGGTAACGACCATAAAGGACTTTCTGGCGGCAGAGGTTCGGTTGCAACAGTGTCTAATCCAGCACCCGCAATCCAGCCATCACGTAGTGCAGTCAGCAATGCGGCTTCATCCACGATCGCACCACGAGCAATGTTAATTAGGTAAGCAGACTGACGCATAGAGCGCAATGCAGCTTCATCGATCGAGCCTTTAGTTTCTGGGGTTAATGGTGTGGCAATCACTACATAATCTGCGGCTGGGAGGAGCGATCGCCACTCATCAGCGCCTACAATTTTGTCAAAATTCGGTAAGGGTTCGGGATGGCGACGACTACCCCAAACTGTGACTCCAAAGGTTTTAGCACGAGATGCGATCGCTTGACCGATATTTCCTGTGCCGAGAATTAATAAAGTTGCGTCTGCCAACTCTTCGAGAAACACTCCTCTTACCCAAGTGTGTTCATTCTGCAAAGTTTGCAATTTCCGCAGATTCTTGGCGTGATAGAGCATAAATGCCAGTACAAATTCCGAAATTGGAATTGCATGAACTCCTGCACCATTGGTGAGGATAATGTCCTTTTGCAAAAAATTTGGCGTGAGGATGTGATTTACGCCAGCACTCGGTGACTGTTGCCAACGCAGCGCGGGTGCTGCTGTCAGTACTTTGTCAAGAGTAGAGGTTTTCAGGTAAAATCCATTGACATAAACTTCTGCATCGCTGGCATCACCATCGAGATTACCTTCACTATCCACCTCTACTACATCGATATTAGATGGTAGGTGTGGCTCTATATCTGCAATGAGATGATCGGGTAAAATTAGTTTCACCATTTGTTAGTCTTCCATTTCATTTTGAATTTTCAAAGGAACTGGGTATTAGGGCAGAAAGACAGAAGATTAAAAGTTAAATTCTTTACCAATTCCCAATGACCAATGCCCAATGTTTAGTATCCTGCTTCTTTATCTACTACATTTCGTAATGTTCTGCTTGTAAAGCATATAATTCTTGTAGATGCTTGGCATGAGCCAGTATGTAAGTAATGACAAATTCTGCGATCGGAATTCCATGCACTCCAGCCCCATTAGTGAGGATAATATTTCTTTGCAAATAAGTTGGTGTCAGGATGTGATTCACCCCTGCATTTGGTGCATGATGCCAACGCAATGCTGGTGCTGATTTTAGTATTGTATGCAGTATAGGACTTCTCGATAAAAACCAACTGAAATAAACTTCAGCATCGCTAGCATCCCCATCTAGATTTCCTTCAACATCTACTCGTACAATTTGTGTATTAGATGGTAGATGTGGCTCAATGTCAGCAACCAAATCGAGCGGCAAAATGAGCTTCATTGTAGATTACCTCTTCTTTATTTACAAGGCTATTCTGGAAATTGCCTATGCTTGACAAAAAACTAAGTGCCATTTTTCCTTGGCACACATTATGATGATATTTAGTAATATTTCAGAATTTGTTCTTTAATCTGTAAATACATAAACTCTAGATCAAAATATTGGCTATTAAATTTATATGCCATTTTCTGTGTACCATATATTTGAAAGCCCAATGATAAATAAAGTTGTTTTGCTAAAAAATTGCTTTTAACAATATCAAGTAATAAAATTTCTACTTTGTTAATAGCTTTTGCTTTTTCAATTAACTTATTCAATAGTAGTTTACCTATACCTTTTCTCCGATATTCTTGTTTAACATACATGCTACTAATATGTGCTTTGTGGCAAAGTTTTATTCTGGATTCTTGGTTAAATGCAACTATTCCAATTAAATGTTTATCCTCAAAACATCCCAAAATAAAATTGTTGTTATCTACTGGAATTTTATCCCGAAATTGTTCTGTCGTCTTAATTACTTCTTCTTGATATGTTGTGCCAAATGAATCTGCATTTTTCTCTAAAGCTTCTAATCTGATCTGTCTATAATCTTCTGCATCATCCTTTGTTAATTTTTTGACGATCATTACATTAAATATAAATAATAGATATTTGTGTATTATTGATTTTCAATAAAGCGATATAGATTATATTTTAGTTTATCTAGCTCGTAAATATAAAAAAATTACCCAGACCAGCACAGAGGAAAGTTGGGAGGTATTTTGAGTGTTCATAAAGAATTTTTTGCTATAGGCAAGTTTTAATCTCGAAGTAGCCTATTTACCGCAGCTACCTCAAGTTGAATATTGATTGACTACTAAAAGCTTAAATTTCAACTACTTAGCTGTAATAACTGGTTATTTACTTGAGTATTTTCATTGCTCATTACTCGTTCTAAAACAGCTTCTCTGATATTGATAAACACTTCGCTACTTCGATCTCGCGGGCGTGAAAGTTTCACAGGTAAATCCATAGAAATCTTTCCTTGATCGATCACTATCACTCGGTCTGCCAACGCCACAGCCTCTTCCACATCGTGAGTAACCAAAAACGCAGTAAATCTTCGCTCTTGCCACAAGTTTTCAATCAAATGCTGCATTTCTTGGCGAGTTAGAGCATCCAATGCTCCCAAAGGTTCATCTAGCAACAACAAACGGGGCTGACTGGCTAACGCTCTGGCCAATGATACCCGTTGCCGTTGTCCTCCAGACAAAACATAAGGCCACTCATCAGCTCTATCTTTAAGTCCAACTTTATTGAGTACCCACAAAGCTTTTTCACGCCAATTACCTTCTAAGCCCAACCCTACGTTTTGAATAACGCGCTTCCACGGCAGCAAGCGGGGATCTTGAAACATCACTGTTACAGAGCGGCTGAGTCTATGTAGTGGTTCTCCATCAAGTAATATTCCACCTGAAGTTGCTCTATCTAATCCTGACACAAGACGCAATAAGGTACTTTTACCACAACCACTTCGTCCGACAATAGCGACAAACTCACCTGCTTCAACTTCTAAATTCAGCGAGTTTAAAACAGTTTTCTTACCAAAAGCTTTCGTCAAATCCAAAATACTTAATTGTGTACCCTGTACATTTGAACTCACTTGCAAAACCTCCTTTTCGAGAACAACTGAAATTTAATTATTTGATCAGACCTTGAAGAAAGCAAATCACAGTCAAAATTAATAGAAGTCAAAAGTTAAAATCTGTAATTTTCAACCTTTGAGTCTAGTGAGTTTAGCTTTTATGACTTTTGGTAATTGGGGTTCCAAGCCAGAAATTTTGTTTCTAATCCTCTGGCGACAGTATCTGCTAATTTACCCAGCAGTGCATAGATTACAATACTCAATACTACAACATCGGTTTGCATAAACTCACGGGCATTCATTGCCATATAACCAAGACCAGAATCTGCCGCGATCGTTTCTGCCACAATTAGTGTCAACCACATAATCCCCAATGAAAAACGGACACCAACGAGAATCGAAGATAAAGCTCCTGGAAAAATTATTTGCCACAGAAGTTGTGGTGTTTTTAATCCATAGACTTTTCCCATTTCAATCAGTCCAGGATCAACACTACGGATACCATGAAATGTATTGAGATATATCGGAAAAAATACCCCCATAGATACTAGAAATAATCTAGCTTGATCGCCAATACCAAACCAAAGAATCACTAGCGGAATTAATGCCAAATTAGGGATAGTACGGAGCATTTGTAAGGAACTATCCAATAACTTTTCTGCAGTACGGGAAAAGCCATTGAGCAATCCTAAACCGAACCCAATACTGCCACCAACTATAAAACCAGATATCGCCCGCCCAGCACTAATTCCTATATGTTGGAACAGTTCTCCAGTTGAGCCAAGTTTAATTGCTGTAGCGATTACACCACTAGGGGCTGGTAAAATCCTGGTTGAAAGTAGACCAGTTCTAGAAGCAAGTTCCCAAAGAATTAATATGGTAACAGGCACAATCCAAGGAACTATTTTCTCGATTTGCGGGTTGTCTAACACCTCGCTCAGGGATATCTTGTTTTTGCTTTTGGTGCTTTTAAAGGTAATAGTCATGGAATTTGGGATTTTAGATTGTTCCAAAGGATGAATCTAGAAGCATCACCAACAAAATTAGTAATTTACTCTTTAATTACAAATTACTAATTATTAGGTCATGAAGCACTTGTGAGTTGTTTCGCAAATTTTTCATTGGCGACGGTTTCGCCAACAGAACTCAAGACTGGTGGTGTTAAAGGTGCAGGTTCACTTTGCAAAGGTAGGCGGGGAAATAATAATTCAGCAGTGCGATACGCTTCTTCTAAATGGGGATATCCAGAAAAAACGAATGTTTCTATCCCCAAATTACGATATTCCAGCATCCTAGCGGCAACAGTGTCGGGATCTCCAACTAGGGCCGTACCAGCACCACCCCGCACCAATCCAATTCCTGTCCAGAGGTTGGGGCTAATCTCTAAGGTTTCTCGGCTACCGCTATGTAGTTGACTCATGCGCCGCTGTCCTTCAGAATCAGATTGAGCTAAGTCTTTCTGAGCTTTAGCGATCGCATCCTCATCCACATACTTAATTAGCTCATTGGCTGCATCCCAAGCAGCTGACTCGGTTTCTCGCACAATTACATGCAAGCGAATCCCAAAACGAACTGTTCTACCTTGTTCAGCCGCCAATTTCTTAACTTCGGCAATCTTTTGGGCCACTTGTTGTGGAGGTTCGCCCCAAGTCAGGTAAACATCTATATGTTTAGCAGCAACCAGCTTGGCGGCAGCAGATGAGCCACCAAACCACAAAGGTGGATAGGGTTTTTGAACTGGTGGGAATAAGAGTTTACCACCTTTGATATCCAGGTAGTTTCCTTTAAAATCAACTGTTTCCCCACTGACGATACCCCGCCAAACTCTGAGAAATTCATCGGTTAAATCATAGCGATCGTCATGACTAAGATGCAAGCCATCCCCAGCCAGCTGCACCGGATCTCCACCTGTCACTACATTAATCAACAATCTTCCTTTAGAAATCCGGTCAAATGTTGCTGCCATCCGTGCAGCAGCACCTGGGGAAGTAATCCCTGGACGAATTGCCACGAGAAACTTCATCTGCTTGGTGACAGATATAAAAGCGGCGGCGGTTATCCAAGCGTCCTCACAAGAACTCCCTGTAGGTAACAATGCGCCTGTGTAGCCTAAACTATCCACAGCTTGGGCAATTTGCTGTAAATAATCAGGTGTGGCAACACGAGAGCCAATATCTGTGCCTAAATAGCGTCCGTCATGAGATCCAGTAGGAATAAACCAGAGAATTTGCATTTGTGTCAGACAGGGTACAAGTATATATCCTACGGCAGATCGATCGAATTACCGTAGTTTATAGTCAGCATTTTACAGGAAATAATTTAAAACGCCAGTATAGATTAACGATTCATAAAGAATAACTGCCCATAAGATTGACGTTTTTACGCACAATGCCAATCATCATGACACTTTTTTTGCAACAATAGCTGTCGTGAAGAATACAAGTTTTGTGTCAATTACTCACCTTTTTGCGACTTTGAAGTGTTCATTTCTGGTTTCATCGACAGAAACCTGGCTAATTTGCACTTTCTAAGGATGAAAAAGTACTAGGTCTTGCATTGTACCAAGCTCTATGCAAAGATAATGCTACGAATGTACGGTAAGTCGATAGAAGTATCGTACTTCAGTAACGCTTGATGCTGTCAAAATATAACTGATTAGAAAATAGTGTTTTCAATTAATGTTAATTGGCAAATAATCGAATCTAAATCAAGCTTGAGTCAATGTCAATAGCCATTGATGAACTTTATACAGCATAACCCAAAAAAAGGATTTTAGGATGTATTAAAAGGATCAGTTCATATAGCGTGTGGTTGAGTTTCCTTTAAAAGTAGAGAAGTCCTTGCTAAGGCAGTGATTGTCTGATTCTAGATGTTTTTAGGATTATTTTAAACGTCAGAATTCTTATTTTACTGCGAATTTTGGGTTGGACATTTAACTACTTAGTACTGGTTTCGATACTTATCAGAACTTTGCACTTTTTTTAGCGGATAAAGCCTTGATGAATCTATGTTCTAATCAGTTTGTAAAAACATTAGAGCAATGATTTGTCTTGTCTTTCATGTCAAATCAAGGGCAATTTATTCATCTTTAAGGTTGAGGAGTTAAGGAGTCATGTCGAAATTTCGCTGGAATTATAGATCCATAGTGTTGCTGCTTTCGGTGCTAGATATTCTAGCTATACTGGTTTTTCATCCAGCTAAAAGTCAGGCTGAATTACCTAAATCTGATGTATCTACTATTGTAGAAGAGAACAAAGCTCCAGAAGCAGTTGTCAATCAAACAGTAGACACTTCAATTGCACCAGTCACTCTTAAAAAAGCTCCAAACGAGCTGCAAGATCGAGTGATACCTGTATCACAATTGTTGCAAGTTGCACCGCCAACTAACCAAAAAACCCCAAAGAATGCAGCAGGGCAAGTTACATCTGTCTCGCAACTATCAGATATTAAACCGACAGATTGGGCATTTCAAGCATTACAGTCTCTAGTTGAGCGCTACGGTGTAATTGCAGGATATACAGATGGTACATTTAAAGGCGATCGCTCCCTAACGCGCTATGAATTTGCCGCTGGGTTGAATGCAGCTTTAGATCGCCTCAATGAACTAATAGCGACTTCAACGACAGATTTAGTCAAACGCGAAGACTTGGATACCATCAAAAAACTACAAGAACAATTTTCTCCAGAACTCGCTCAACTTCGGGGACGCGTAGATAGCTTGGAAGCACGAAATGCGAAGTTAGAATCAACTCAGTTTGCGACCACAACTAAACTTATAGGTCGAGTTCAGATTGTTGCTGGCGAACTTCTGGCGGGTAATAATGTCGAGACTAAGAGACCAGCACCTAACAATCTCACACTTCAAGGCTCAACGACTTTACGGTTAAACACCAGTTTTAACGGTAAAGATTCACTAGGTATAACAATAGGAGGTGGAAATATTGAATCACTCGGACAAACAAGAGCTGGATTATTGGGAACTTATGAGGGGAGAACTGCTGATAACTCCAGTATTACTTTTGCACGCAACACTCTTATTCTCAGTGGTGTTCGCTATCGGTTTCTACCTTTTCCAAATACCCAAGTCAACATTTATCCCTTGTCTGACGGAGCTAGTGAGATAGGTCTTTCTGGCCCCATTAACCCATATTTTGAATCGTCTTCTGCGACTGGTGCTAATGGGATTTCACGGTTTTCACGGCGGTCTTTGGTCTATAACTATGGAGATAGCGGCCCTGGAATTGCCATACTCCAGGGATTGGGCAAACAACTTCAATTCGGGATAGCGTATAGCGCACCAAACGGTGGTAATCCGACACTTAATAATGGCTTATTTACAGGCAGATATTTAGCTTTAGCACAGTTAATATACTACTCCGGTAATCGGAATTTTCGAGTAGCTGCAACTTACGTTAATACCTATAGCCCACCAAGGACAATAGGTTTTAGTGGGACAAATTTTGGCCCAGCAGTCGGGAGTAACCTGGTAAACAGCACTGTGGATGGAGTAGCAACTCTAGGCAACCTTTATGGCTTACAGGCGTTCTATCAAGTTAGTCCCAAGTTTGCAATCAATGGGTGGGTAAGTTATGGGGTACACACCTATTTGGGGCGCGGAAATGGTGAAGCTATGGATTGGGCGGTAGGACTGGCATTCCCGGATCTTTTTAGTGAAGGTGCTTTAGGGGGGATTTTAGTTGGTATGGAGCCAAAACTCATCAGTCTTAGTAATAATATAAATTTGGGAAAAGGTCTAGGACAAGCGGACAGAGATACTTCTCTGCACGTTGAGGCATTCTACCAATATAAAATCGGAGATAATATTGAGGTTACGCCAGGTTTGATCTGGATTACTGCACCTGATTCGGATTCCAGCAATCCTGATAGTTTATTTGCTTGGGTTCGTACTGTCTTTAGGTTTTAACCGAATGGCACTCCCCGGACTGAATAAAAACAGGACTTACATTCGTTTAATCAAAAGTCCGGGGATTCTTGAGTCTTAAGGGAGCGAATGTTACTGCCGCAAGACAAAGACAATTCAATTTCGTGTCTTTTCTATCTAGACAAAACCGTTTAGAAAAATTTATTAAACTACGGCAAACTTATCGAATTTAAGTATCTTATGAACTAAAATTCGATCGCTACACAAAAGACGTTACAAAGCAAGTTCTTGAGAAAGATAACTCCGTTGATTTTACATAAATTTACGTTTGAAGTTGTTTGGTAAAATGCTTGCTTTTTGCCGAAAACTGTGAAAGACTTTATTAAGTTGTAACTACGGTTTATCGATCAAGATAAAGTACTTAATTAATGTCAAGCTAGTTAGAACCTGTATTAAGCGATCGCGATTTCTAGATATTTAAATATTTATTTTGCAGCATGGATGGGGTGAAGACTTGATGCTTAAGAGTTTATTGATGGAGGGAAATGGTAGATGCTAAAGACGTTAACAAACGATTTTGAACTCGACTTAAAAGCAGATGTACTTGTGATTGGAGGTGGGCCGGCTGGAACTTGGGCGGCATGGAGTGCTGCATCAAGTGGAGCTAAAGTTGTCTTGGTGGACAAAGGATATTGCGGCACAACTGGATGCGCTGCTGCATCTGGAAATGGTGTGTGGTACGTGCCACCCGATCCCGAAGCAAGAGAAACAGCAAAGGCAAGTCGGGAATCGTTAGGTGGGTTTTTATCCGATCGCAACTGGATGGATCGGGTACTGAATCAGACCTATGTAAACGTCAATCAGTTAGCAGAGTGGGGTTATCCCTTCCCTACCGACGATGAAGGTAAACCCTACCGGCGATCGCTGCAAGGGCCGGAGTATATGCGGCTGATGCGGCGGCAAATTCAACGCGCTGGGGTCAAGATTTTAGACAACAGCCCCGCCTTAGAATTACTGGTTGATAACGATGGTGCTGTTGCTGGTGCAACAGGTGTGAACCGTCAAACTGGTGAGAAATGGATAGTGCGATCGCAGTCCACAATTATCGCCACAGGTGGCTGTGCATTTCTCAGTAAAGCGTTAGGATGCAACGTCCTGACGGGGGATGGTTATCTGATGGCGGCAGAAGCCGGAGCCGAGATGTCGGGTATGGAATTTTCTAATGCTTATGGCATCTCTCCCGCCTTTTCTTCAGTTACCAAAACCCTGTTTTATAATTGGGCAACTTTCACCTACGAAGACGGTACTGTAATTCCAGGGGCAAGTTCTCATAGACGTTCAATAATAGCCCAGACATTACTGCAACAGCCAGTTTACGCCATCATAGACAAAGCCGCAGAATCGATGCGGCCATCTATGCGTTTAGCACAGCCCAACTTCTTTTTACCCTTTGACCGTGCAGGTATAGATCCATTTACTCAACGTTTTCCTGTGACTCTTCGCCTAGAGGGAACTGTGCGCGGTACGGGGGGGATTCGGATTGTAGATGAGAGTTGTGCCAGTTCTGTACGAGGACTCTATGCGGCTGGAGATGCCGCTACACGCGAACTGATTTGTGGCGGATTTACTGGCGGTGGTAGTCATAATGCTGCTTGGGCAATATCTTCTGGCTATTGGTCGGGGAAATCGGCTGCTGAATATGCTCGTAGTTTGGGCGAACAGAAAACTCAACGACAAATAAAGAGAGTTGGAGAGGTAGGATTAGAAAGTGGGGGCGATCGCTCTTTAGCAACTGATGAAATTATTCAAGCAGTCCAAGCTGAAGTATTCCCCTACGAAAAGAACTATTTCCGTACAGAGCAAGGCTTAACCGAGTCTTTGGGTAAGCTAAATCATCTTTGGCAAGAACTTCGCAGTAGCCAGGTAACGTCAGATAAAGAGCTAATTCGGGCGCGAGAAGCTGCGGCGATGGTAGCCACAGCGCGATGGATGTACAGCAGTGCCATTGAACGGAAAGAAACTCGTGGGATGCACAAACATCAAGACTATCCAGAACTTGATGCTAACCAGCAACATCACTTGATTAGTGGTGGATTAGATCGAGTCTGGGTAAAAACTCAGCCTTTACTGAATGCAGAAGATATTTTCCAATCCAAAATCGCTCGACTGAGCGAAGTCGAAGTCCAAAATCTAAAATCCAAAATAGGAGCAGCAGTGTGATTGAGTTGGTCAGCGAGTCGCGGTGCATAAAATGTAATATCTGCGTGAATATTTGCCCAACCAACGTATTTGACCGCGTACCTGATGCACCGCCAACCATTGCTCGACAGAGTGACTGCCAAACCTGTTATATGTGCGAGTTGTATTGTCCAGTTGATGCTCTTTATGTTGCACCAGAAAGCGATGTAACGACTTCAGTCAACGAGGCAGAATTGGCAGAAGTAGGGCTACTGGGTAGTTATCGTGAAAATGTTGGTTGGGGACATAAACGCACCTCAACAGCAAAAGCCGATGAAACATTCCAAATTTTGAAGCAGATGAAATAGTAACGCGATGTGCAACTTATCCTTAGAACCCCGCTTCCATTCCTCTCCCCCGCAGGGAGAGAGGCTTTGATTCCTGCTCCCCTTCCCTTCTAGGGAAGGGGTTGGGGGTTAGGTCTAAGAGAAAGTTGTACACCGCGTATAGTACGGCGGAGAAAAAAGTTATGCTGTCGTTTTCAGTAGTAACAGGTTCTATTAGTAAAAATAAATTTACTTCCAGATTATCAACCTCTGTGACTTGTATCCTACTGTTCGTAACTACAGGATGTAGCCAAGGCGAAACTAAATCTGCTCAATCCATTGAGGCTGTTAATGTCAATAACACTGTTGCTGCATCCAATAATATTTCTACACTACGTATAGGTTATGTAGGTAGTTCAGCACCGACGGGGCCACTTGGTTGGGCAAAGAAAAAAGGAATTTTAGATCGGGAGTTGCAAAAAGCAGGATTTAAAAACATTACTTTTGCAAGATTTCCTAACGGGCCGGATCTAAATGAGGCGCTTGTTGCCGGACAATTAGATGTTGGTTCTTTAGGCGATACACCAGCCATAATTTTGAGAGCAAGGGGTCAGGAAACGCGACTGCTGCGAATTACTCAATTTAATACAACCGCCTGGTTAGTGGCGAAAAAAAATGGTGCGCGATCGCTTGCTGAACTGAAAGGTCAAAAAATAGCTACTCAAAAAGGTTCTTATATGCATAGATACCTGCTGGGTCTATTAGCTGAAGCTAAAATTGCCAAAGATGTAAAAGTTGTTCACTTGATGACTACTGAAGCAAAAGCTGCTTTAGAACGTGGTGATGTAGCAGCTTATGCAACTTCCAGCGATTTGGGGCCTTTTCTAAAATCACAAGGATTTCCAGTGATTGATTCTTCGGCAAATCATCAGGGTTTATCAGGGACATCATTAGTTGTTGCAACTGAAAGCTTTCTAGCGAAACAGCCTGATTTCCCACATAAATTTAATGCAATTCTCACAGAAGCAGCCAAGGATTTAAAAGCTAATTCTGAAGAATATTATCAGTATCACGCTCAAACTACTAAATATTCTATCGATATTATTAAAGTATCGTACCCACTAAAACAGGTTTCAGAAGAACCATTACCAGCCGACGGAGTGAAACTTTTAGAGGGAACAAAGAAATTTTTAGTCTCGCAGGGTTTAGCAAAGTCGGACTTTAAATTAACAGATTGGGCTGTTAATGAACAATCGCATTAATTTTATCTTTATTAGCTTGTTATAGAAAAATACTCCTCAGTTTGGAAAAAGGTTTTATGACTATTGCTGTTACAGCTAATATCTACAAGTTTGTGGAGAAGGAAATAATTAGCTTTGCTAATTATCGAGATTTTATATTTACTAATCTCGCCACATTAGATGTAAATAAAAATCCCAACTTCTTCAAAAAAATGCTGGTAAGAAGAAAGTAGACAACCTTCTTAATCAGTACTATCTACCCAATCCAATTGAAAAATCAGGTAGAACTTATGACTATTGCGTTAGAACGTCCCAAAAAAACCAAGTCTGCTCAAATTCGGGAAAAATTGGGCTATCCCATCATTGACACCGATGTACATACCCAAGAGTTTCCCCCAGCATTCTTGGACTATTTAGAGCAAGTTGCTGGAAGTGCGATCGCAGAGCGTTTTCAAGAGCATTTACCCGGTGCATCTCGCTCTAAATGGTTTAAGCAATCTTGGGATGAACGCCGCACTTACCGCACCGCCCGCCCTCCTTTCTGGACTCGTCCCACTAACGATCCCCTAAATTTAGCTACCATTAGTTTGCCAAAGCTATTACACGAACGCTTACAAGAAGCTGGTACAGACTTTGCTGTTGTGTACCCCAACTTGGCAACGATGGCTCCACACATCGGCAATGAAGAAATGCGGCGGGCTGTTTGCCGTGCAACTAACACTTACCACGCTGATATTTTCCGTCCTTATAGCGATCGCTTAACACCAATTGCCGCTATTCCCATGCATACGCCCGAAGAGGCGATCGCAGAATTGGAATATGCGGTGAAAGTGCTTGGACTCAAAGCAATTCAAATCCCCGGACATATCCGCCGCCCGATTCCCGCCTTCGAGAAGTATGGCGAAGAAGTAGCCAACGAAGCCATCTGGATTGATACTTTTGGCTTGGATAGTAAATATGATTACGATCCCTTCTGGGCTAAGTGCGTAGAACTGAAAGTTGTCCCCACCACTCATTCTTCCGGTATGGGGTGGATCAATCGGCGTTCCATTAGCAATTACCAATACAACCATATTGGTCACTTTGCATCGGCTGGAGAAGCACTGTGTAAATCTCTATTTTTTGGTGGTGTAACTCACCGCTTCCCCACGCTCAAGTTTGCCTTTTTAGAAGGAGGTGCAGCTTGGGGTGCTAGTTTGTACACCGATTTGATTTGGCACTGGGATACTCGCAATAAAGACCATTTGGTGGAAAATAACAATCCTGCCAATATCGATCGCGAAGAACTGTTAGAACTATATACCCGTTACGGTGGTGAATTAGTACATGGTCGTTTGGAACGGCTAGGTAGTGGTTTAGGTTTCCACGCTGATTTATTATCTCCCCTAGAACCAGGTGATTTAGATGAATTCGCCGTTGCCGGAGTTATCAAGCCAGAAGATATCCGCGATCGCTTTTTGAATCACTTCTACTTCGGGACAGAATCGGATGATACCCGTGTAGCTCAAGCTTTTAACCGGAAAGCTAATCCTTATGGCGATCGCGTCAAAGCATTTTTGGGTTCCGATTCTGGTCATTGGGACGTACCTGATATTACTGCGATCGCTGCCAATACCTATTCAATGGTAGAACGCAAAATTATCAGTGAAGAAGATTTGCAATACTTCCTGTCAATTCATCCCTTGGAATTGTACACCAGCCTGAATCGTGACTTCTTCAAAGGTACGACTGTGGAGAAAACCGCAGATGAATTTTTGGCTGGGAAATTAAGCTAAGACGCGATAAATCGCCGTCTCTACAAAGGATTGATTCTGCGTCTTTGCCAATCTCCATAAACAATTTGAATAATTTAGGGTGAACTATCATGACGATCGCTTTAGACCGCCCACAAAAAACCAGGTCTGCTCAAATTCGAGAAAAACTTGGTTATCCAATCGTTGACACCGATGTACATACCCAGGAATTTGAACCAGCAGTCTTGGATTATTTAGAGCAAGTTGGTGGAACTGAAATTGTCGAACGTTTCAAAGAAAATTTACCAGGAGCTTCTCGCTTTAAGTGGTACAAGCAAAGTTGGGAAGAACGTTTTGCTTATCGCACCAATCGCCCTAACTGGTGGGGTCGTCCGACCAAAAATACTTTGAATTTGGCTACCATTAGCTTGCCCAAGTTGCTACACGAACGCTTGCAAGAAGCAGGTACAGACTTTGCCGTTGTCTACCCCAACTTGGCAACAATGGCCCCAAATATCGGCAACGAAGAAATGCGGCGGGCTGTTTGTCGGGCAGTTAACACCTACCATGCTGATATTTTCCATCCTTATAGCGATCGCTTAACACCCATCGCCGCCATCCCACTGCACACTCCCGAAGAAGGGATTGAAGAGTTGGAATATGCGGTGAATGTTCTGGGACTCAAAGCAATTCAAATCCCCGGTTATGTTCGTCGTCCAATTCCTGCCTTTGAGAAGTATGGCAAAGAAGTCGCTAACGAAGTAGTTTGGATTGATAACTTTGGCTTAGATAGCCAGTATGATTACGATCCATTCTGGGCGAAATGTGTAGAACTGAAAGTTGTACCCACAACTCATGCTTCTAGCCAAGGTTGGACAACTCAGCGTTCTGTCACCAATGCCCAGTACAATCACATTAATCACTTTGCCTTTGCGGCGGAAGCATTATGCAAATCGCTGTTTTTTGGTGGAGTTACCCGCCGCTTCCCACAACTAAAGTTTGCCTTCTTAGAAGGTGGTTCAGCTTGGGGTGCTAGTCTCTACGCCGATATTATTTGGCACTGGGAAACCCGCAACAAACAACATTTGTTATCAAATAACAATCCTGCGATTATCGACAAGGAAGCACTAGTAGAGTTATATACTCGTTACGGTGGCGAACTTGTAGATGGACGCTTAGATAAAATTGGTGACGGTTTAGGATTCCACCATCAATTATTAGCGCCAGAAGATCCTGGCGAACTCGACGAATTTGAACTAGCGGGAATAGAGAAGCCAGAAGATGTGCGCGATCGCTTCTTGAATCACTTCTACTTCGGTACAGAATCAGATGATACCCGTGTAGCTCAAGCTTTTAATCGTGCCGCTAATCCTTTTGGCGATCGCGTTAAAGCCTTCTTGGGTTCAGATTCCGGTCACTGGGATGTACCTGATATCACCGCCGTTACAGCCAACGCCTACTCAATGGCAGAACGCGAAATCATTACCGAAGAAGACCTTCGCTACTTCCTCTCAATCCATCCCTTAGAGTTGTACACCAGTCTCAATCAAGACTTCTTCAAGGGTACAGGTGTTGAGAAAGCCGCAAACGAATATCTAGCGGCTAAGAAATAACTGTCATTAGTCATTAGTCACTTGTACTGAGCGTAGTCGAAGTATTAGTCATTTGCAGGACAAAGGACAAAGGACTAATGACAAAGGACAATAACAACGTTCCATGTTCCATTTCCTCTGTTCACTTGTAGCGTGGGCCTTGCCCACTCTACATTTCTCTAAATTCTGTGTCTAATAGCCACAATCTGCACTTTCATTGCATCGGTTTGTACCTTTATTGCATCGGGTTGCACCTTGATTGTATCGACTTACACCTTTGATGCATAGGTTTATACCTTGATTGCATCGGGTTGCACCTTTGATGCATCGGTTTGCATCTTGATTGCATCGGTTTGCATCTTGATTGCATCGGGTTGCACCTTTGATGCATTGGTTTGTAAAAACTAACCTACACAAAAATGATTTAATTATGGTACTAGATATTACAAAACCAAAAGATTACGTTGACCTAGCAACTTCTCTATCCAAAGAACTTGCTCAATCCGCAGTTGAACGGGATGCTAAAGCTGGAGTTCCAGAAGAGGAAATTAATAAACTGCGTGAAAGTGGTTTGTTGCCACTGATTGTACCTAAGCAATATGGTGGCATTGGTGCAACTTGGATTGATGCTTTAAAAATTGTCAGAAAGCTATCAAAAGCAGATGGTTCAATTGGTCAATTATATGGTAATCATCTCAATTTAACGGCTTTGGGTCACGTTTCTGGCACACCAGCCCAAAAGGAAAAATACTATAGAGAAACTGCTAAAAATAACTTATTTTGGGCAAATGCTATCAATACAAAGGATACTAGGCTGAAGATTAACCCAGAAGGCGAAAATTTTCGGGTTAATGGTGTTAAAAGCTTTGGTACAGGTATTTCCGTTGCCGATTACCGAGTATTCTCCGCTTTGGAAGATGGCGTAGAATTACCTTTCATATTTATAATTCCTAAAGACAGAGAAGGGTTAGTTTCTAATCAAGATTGGGATAATATTGGGCAACGCCGCACTGATAGCGGTAGTTATACATTTAACAATGTCTTAGTAGAAAAAGATGAGATTTTGGGGCCACCAAATCCGCATGATAGTGCCTTCTCAACTTTTCTTGGGATTATTGCCCAGCTAACAAAAACCAACGTTTATCTAGGAATTACTAAAGGAGCTTTTGCTGCTGCTCGTGAATATACTAAAACTACTACTCAACCGTGGATTACATCAGGGGTAGATAGTGCTACTCAAGACCCATATATTCTGCATCATTACGGAGACTTTTGGGTGGAAATTCAAGCTGCGATCGCACTAGCTGACCAAGCAGCCGAGAAAGTACAAGCAGCGTGGGATAAAGATGTAGAACTGACTCATCAAGAAAGGGGAGAAGTAGCGATCGCAGTTTCCGCGTCCAAGGCATTAGCTACCCGTGTAGGTATAGATATTACCAACCGCATCTTTGAAGTTACCGGAACTCGCGCCACAGCAACCAAATATGGATTTGACCGTTACTGGCGGGATTTACGAACCTTTACCCTGCACGATCCTGTGGATTACAAATTGAAAGCGATCGGCGATTGGGTACTCAATGATGAATTACCCGTTATCACGCAATATTCTTAGCCAAAGACGCGATTCATCGCGTCTCTACAATCCAAAATCCAAAATCCAAAATCTAAAATTGATATGACTCAACTAAAAATACTTCCTACTTATGACCCAAGTTTATTTGAGGGAGCCGCAGAGGGCTATGCTCAATATAGAACCAAATACCCACCGATTGTATTCGACAAACTAGCGGAAATATTTAATCTCAATGGTCAAGGACGACTCCTTGATTTAGGTACTGGCCCAGGATTAATTTCAATTGGTCTGCGTACCAAATTTGAAGAAGTTGTAGCGATCGATCCCGATCCCGACATGATTGCAGAAGCTAAACGCCAAGCAGCAGCAGTCGGAGCAAATAATATCACTTGGTTACAACAAGGCGCAGAATTCATCGACGCTAGTTTAGGAAAATTTAAGTTAGCCACTATTGGTAGAGCCTTCCACTGGATGGAACGCGAACTAGTGCTTGAAAGCCTTTATGAATTGCTTACTGATGATGGTGGATTAGCACTGCTTCAGACCGGTGATAATCCTTGGGAAAGCAATCTACCTTGGAAACAAGCTGCTGTTGGAGTCGTAAAGAAATGGTTAGGCAATGAGCGGCGGACTGGACAACGAGGACAAGGCACTCGTAAGCCAGTCGATCCTCCTCATGAAGTCGTCATTGGCAATTCGGCTTTTGCTCGTCAAGAAAACTATGAAGTGCTATTTGAAAAATCTTGGACTGTCGATAGCTATCTCGGTTATTTATACACTACAGCCTTCTCTCTGAAAATTTTCTATGGCGATAACGCTCCAGCATTTGAAAAGGATCTTAGAGAAGCGCTACTAGCAGTTGAGCCGTCTGGAAATTTTACAGAAGAACTCAAAGCTACAATTTTAGTCGCTTGGAAGCACTAACAAAATTGTAAGCAAATAAAACAGAGCTTCATTCACAAATTTCAATCTTCCACTAGCACCCCCTTGGAGTGGGTCTTTCTCACTCCACTTCCTAACTTTTGCCTCCTAACTATTAAATTCTCAGTTCCTCGAGTCGTTTCAGGGTGGGTTATACCCACCTATTTCTTAATTTAATAGATAAGGTATTTTGAGTAAAAAATATTTCTTGTAATTATTAAATAACTTAATAAAAAAGATTTTTTGTTTTTTCACATAGCAATTAATCATCACGTTTTGACCACTTAGAGGGAAATCAATAAAACAATCCATGCCAGCTTTAAAAGGAAAATTTGAATTCAGGAAAAACCAGAGAACAACGCGTCGTTCATTGTTGTTTGCTTTGGGCTACTGCTTAATGCTATCGACGGTTTTATCAAGTTGCGGTGAAGCCAAAAATAACACTCAGCAATCATCAGTTTCCCCTGAGTCTGTAGCTGCATCTAGCACTACACAGAAGTCAACTGAAAAGCAAGTAGTGCGGATTGTACGTTCAAAACAACTTACTGCTTTAGCAATTTTAGAAAAACAGGGTTCCTTAGAAAAGCGATTAGAGCCTCTGGGTTTTAAAGTACAGTGGGCTGAGTTTGCGGCTGGGCCACAACAGCTAGAAGCCTTGAATGCCAATGGATTAGATATCGCATCTACAGCCGAATCGCCTCCTGTATTTTCACAAGCAGCCGGAGCGCCTCTTGTTTATCTAGCTACTACACGCCCCAGTGGTAAAGCTATTTCACTTTTAGTTCCTGTAAACTCTCCTGCTAAAAGTGTTGCCGATTTGAAGGGTAAAAAAGTAGCTTTCCAGAAAGCTTCTATCGGTCACTACTTATTAGTTAAAGCGTTAGAAGATACCGGACTAAAACTGAGCGATGTCCAATCAGTTTTTCTCGCACCGGCAGATGCAAATGCAGCATTTAGTCAGAACAAGGTGGATGCTTGGTATATTTGGGAGCCATTTGCTACCAGAAATGTACAAAATAAAATAGCTCGTGTTTTAGCAGATGGTGGAAAGTTGCGGGATACGGGCAACTTTTACTCGACTTCACGCCAATTTTATCAGGCTCATCCTGATGTTATCAAAGTGTTTCTAGAGGAGTTAGAAAAGGCAGAAATCTGGACTAAGGATCATCCCAAAGAAGTTGCACAATTACTTGCTCCTGTAACTCAACTAGACCCACCAACTCTAGAAATAATGCATAAAAAATATGACTATGGGTTGCTACCAATCACTGATAAAACTATTACTAAGCAACAAGAAGTTGCAGATAAGTGGTACAGCTTAGGGCTTATCCCCAAGAAAGTAAATGTTAGAGAGGGTTTTTTGACACCTGAAGAGTACGCCAAAATTACTCCTTCAGAGGTTCTAGCGAATAAGTAGTTATTCCCAAGAAGAAACTAAATTTCAGGAGAATATTATGTCTACCTCGACTTTGACAAAGGTTAAAATTAGGCCGATTGATGCTCCCTTGGGAGCGATAGTTACCGATCTTGATGCCAGTCAAGCGATCGCACCTGAAGTCATATTACAACTTAAAGCAGCTCTGCGCGATCGCCACATCTTAATTTTCAAAGACCAAAAGCTCTCCGATGAACAGCTTTTGAACTTTTCTCTATACTTTGGCGCGCTTTTTGTACCATCTGATGAAACTCCAGTATTGGCTTCTAAACCAGGAGAAACTCCGGTAGTGATTCCGATTTCCAATGTCGATGGTGGCTATACCGGTACTGGAGAACTCACTTTCCATTCCGATCACAAATGGACTCCTATCCCATCTAGTGGTTCGCTTCTTTATGCGTTGGAAATACCAACTCATGGTGGAGATACTTATTGGTTAAATACCAATTTAGCTTATGAGGCATTAGATGAAGCCACCAAAGAACGGATTGCAGATTTACAGTTAATTACCTACAACCCATTTTTGCGAGATCGGAATGCACCCCGGTCTTTGTATCGTTTAGACAAAACTATTCCTTTAATCAGTCCGATCTTTCCCCATCCTTTAGTTAGAACCCATCCAGAGAGTGGGAAAAAGCATCTTTACTTGGATGCAGCTACAGAAGTGGAAATTGTCGGGTTAGAGCCGGAAGAAGGATCTAAACTGATTGAACAATTGAGGCAACATCTAACTCAACCCAAGTTCTACTACCAACACAAATGGTCTGTAGGCGATATTGTCTATTGGGATAATCAAGCTACCTTACATTACCGTCAAGCATTCGATCCAAATGAGCGACGAGTATTAAAGCGGGTTAGCCTTGCAGGTAGTCGTCCCTTTTAGGATTTATAGCTCAGAAGATTGAGTTGATGAGCGTTTAAATATACCTTTTATTGGTCAAAAGTCAAGAGTTATTCTGGACTTTTGACCAATAAAATTTGTCTAAATATCATACTCTATGCTTGTCAATCCAAAATAGTAAAAATTATTTTTTTGGTTAAAAACAAGTGTTCATGAATACTTTATTTTTAAACCAAACTTGATAGACTCTAGACTGAAAATCATAGTTGTTAGCACTCCTTAAAAGCGCTAACACGAGAATTATTAAGTTTAACTATAAAAATATTATGGAGCTTTTAAAATCTTTGCAAAGGCTAAGTTTGTCTAGCAATAAATTTTTGCAATCAAAAATTAAAAATACCAAGATAGTATGTGAATATAGCCTAAATATTAAATTTATAGAAGCCAAATATAAAATTGAGCCTAAACATATATCTTTATTAATTGCTGCTTGTACTCTCACTATACCAATGAGCATACTTGGTTGTAGTCAAGAAACTAAAAATACTCAAAACCAACAGAAAAATATTGATAAGTTAGCAGAACTTGAGACTGGTGAAGTTGGTATTGATATACCTACTCTCAAAACAATTCATAGTAAAGCAGTATATGGTCTACTACCAATAACCGATGAAGTTGTTAAAAAACAACAACAAATAGCTGATTTATGGTATACACAAGGACTTTTACCAAAAAAGGTTAATGTCAAAGATGGAGTACTTTCTCCAGAAGAATATGCAGCATTCACACCTGATTCAATTAAATCTAATAAGTACAGCAGATTACAAGTTAATGAAGTACAAAAATACCCCTCCCTAACCCTCCCCTTTCTAAGGGGAGGGAACTAGATTATAAATTTTTCCCCAATATATTGGGGGGATTAAGGAGGGTAAAAGATGTACTTTATTTAGATGCAAATTGCTGTAACTCATTGTAATTAACTTTAAAAAATTGAATATCTTAATTTATTGAATGATAGTTTTATACAAATAAAAGTAGAAAATTGAGGGTGCAAAAATGTTTAATAAATTCGTGATAAATAAGACAACAGTAATCAGTAAGATAGCCTTATTTCTAATCCCTGGTTTTGTGGCTTTATCTAGTACTTTAATAAGTTGTACGTCAACTGTATCTAATACAAATACGGGAACTGAACCGAAAGCAGAACCAGCAGGAGCTAAGACTATAACTTTTAAAACAAAGTTACTGCGAATAGGGTATCAAAGCTCTGGTGATTTGGTTAGAGTCAGAGGAGTTTTAGAAAAACGTTTGGAGCCTTTGGGCTTGAAAGTTGAGTGGTCACAATTTGCTCAAGGGCCACAACTTATGGAAGCAATGAACGTGGGCAAAATTGACATTGGCTCTGTTGGAGAAACGCCTCCAATCTTTGCCCAAGCTGCGGGTGCAAGAATCATTTATTTAGCTGGGAGAAGACTTGGGCCTAATTCAGGTAAAGGTAGTGCGATCGCAGTTCCGAAAAACTCTTTAATTAAAAAATTAGCTGATATTAAAGGTCAAAAAGTAGTCTTTCAAAAAGGTTCTGCTTCTCATTATTTTATCATCCAAGCCTTAAAAGAAGTAGGTTTAAAATATAGTGATATTCAAGTCTTAAGTATGCCCAATGTCGAAGCCCGTGGCGCATTTATTCAAGGCACTATTCCAGTTTGGGTAACTGGCGATCCTCATTTAGCTTTGGTAGAAAAACTCCACGGTGCGCGTGTACTGAGAGATGCAACCAATATCGGTACTCCAGGCGGATACTATGTAGGAACACGAGAATTTGCTAAGGAAAATCCCGAATTAGTTCGGATCGTTTTAGAAGAAATTGAGAAAAATGGTGAATGGGCAGAAGCGAATCGTAAAGAAGTAGCGAAACTCATAGCACCTGTACTCAAAATTGATCTACCTATTCAGGAAGTAATTTCTAGCCGTGCTACTTATCGTTTAAGAGGAATTACTCCAGAACTAATGCAAGCTCAACAAAATGTTGCTGATTTGTTCTATAACGAAAAAATCTTACCCAAAAAAATTGATGTTAAAGAAGCATTACTCACGCCTCAAGAATATGTAGCTATTACTCCACCGACACTGATAAGTGAAAAGTAGAGAATAATCAGATATGAAGTTTGCTTTTTTAAACAAACTCAAATACCAATTTATTAAATTAAAAAGGAGATTTGTTAATTAGCATAATCTCAAATTCTTCTCGTAAACAGTAAACAGGTAGAGACAGGTTTATTCAGCGATTAAGTTAGCGATCGCATCTACTAACTCGCTTGGCTCTACTGGTTTGGCAATATGCTTGTTAAATCCGGCTCTTAGCACTTGTTGAGCGTTCATTTCTCCAGCATAGGCGGTAAGTGCGATCGCGCGAATTTTTCCTCCCTGCTCTGGTGGCAGTGTTCTTAACTGTCGGATAAACATACATCCATCCACTTCTGGCATCCCAATATCGCTTAAAAGTATATCTGGCAAGGATTGGGCTAAAGTAGCAAGGGCTTCATTTGCTGATGTTACTGCTGTGACATTTGCCCCATACTGCTCCAGTAAGAAGACAATAAATTCTCGCGTATCTGTATCATCATCCACTACTAAAATTTTCACACCATTCAAATTTGAAGATGGCTCAGAATTACTACTATCTTGTTTAATCTCTAATTGATTTTGGATTAACGGTAATCTGACAGTAAAAGTTGCCCCCCGATCTTCGCCTCCACTTTCTACCTCGACTGTCCCGCCATGCAATTCGACTAAGTGACGGACGATCGCTAATCCTAACCCCAATCCACCAAATTTTCTGGTGGTGCTGCTATTCTCCTGACGAAAATATTCAAACACGTAAGGCAGAAAATTGGGGTCGATGCCTTTCCCTGTGTCGCTGACTTGAATCAGTGCTGAGTTGGAATTTGACTTAGAATATGACGATAGTCGAATATCAACCCGTCCGCCTTCTGGTGTAAATTTAACTGCATTTGAGAGCAAGTTCCAAACGATTTGCTGCAATCGGCTGGAGTCTCCCAAAACTTGTCCCAAATTTGGTTCCAGGCTGATGTGCATCTCTATTGATTTAGCTTCTGCTGATAGCCGCACTGTCTCCATTGCTGCCGAAATCACAGATGTCAGATCGACTGGGTAGATATTCAAGCTGATTTTACCTTGTAAAATCCGGGAGATATCCAGTAAATCTTCAATCAGTTGAGCCTGTAATTTCGCATTTCGCTCAATAGTCTTCAGCGCTTGAGGAATTGTCTTTTCATCAAGTTTTTTGGTTTGGAGTAGCTTTGACCAACCTAAAATTGGGTTGAGTGGCGATCGCAATTCATGAGAAAGTACCGCCAAAAACTCATCTTTTATCCGGTTGGCGTTTTCTGCTACTTTCCGAGCGGTTTGTTCTGCCTCGTATAGACGGGCACGTTCCATCGCTTGTGCGCACTGCTGTGCGAGTGCCAGCATAAAGGCTCGATCGTCTTGATTAAACTTCTGAATTTCGGTAAAAGCTAGAGACATTCCCCCAATAGCTTGTGCCTCGATCAGCAATGGAATCGAAATCCAAGCGTTGTAGTTGGACTGAGTATATTCCTTGGCAAGATTTGAGTAACGAGCAATCCTCGCTTCGGTTGGCTGTTCCCAAATAGGCTGCTTAGTTCTTACTGCTTCTGCCAGTGGCGCGGATGCATTAATCGAGAATCGACGCCATGAATCTACTATTTCTTGTTGCCCGCCAACAGTGCGGATAAGTTCTAATTCAGTGCCGCTTTGAGTCAGTAGTGCCACAAAAACAGAACTAGCTCCCAAAGCTGCCATACCTTGCTCTACAATTACTTCAACAACTTGTGTCGCAGTTAAAGTTTCAGAAAGGGCAGCGGTAATGGCTTGCAGACGGGTAGTGCGAGATGCTGCGCGTAAAGCCGCCTGTTGAGACTGCTGGGCTTCTCTGTAGAGTCGGGCATTATCAACTGCGATCGCCGCTCGGCCAGCTAACTCCTCAGCTAACATCAGGCTTTTGTTATCGTATAAACGACCTGAAGAAGATACCAAAGTCATAGCTCCCAGCACTCGTCCTCGAAGGATCAGTGGTACACTCATACCAGATGTTGGATTTAGTTCTTGCAGGACTTTGAAGTGACTGGCGTTGTGGGTTAACCCTTGGAGCTGTTCCTCAGAAATAAAATGAGTAATTTGTGATTTGCCTGTCCGTACTACCTTCGCAACACCTGCTGTTTGTGCCAAATCAGGCGGATAATTTTGTAACTGTTCTACCAATTCTTGTTTCTCTGGATTGGCATGGGCTGTTGCAAGTCGGCGAACTAATTGATTGTCACCAATAATATCAACTAAGCACCAATCAGCGATTTCCGGCACTGCTAAACGCGCCAAACCTGCTAGGGTTGTTTCGTAGTCCAATGATGCAGCCAAAATCCCACTAGCTTCAGCTAAGAAACGCTGCTCCTCTTCCACTTGTTTGCGCTTAGTGATATCTCGCGAAGACCCTTGCATCTCTAAAATTTCTTGAGTTTGGCGATCGCGAATAGCTCGAATAGTTGCTTCCAACCAGATATAATGCCCCTCTTTGTGACGAGCGCGGTGAGTAACGGTATAAATATCTGGTAAATCGGCATTGACTGGGTAATTCCTGGCAATCTCTGCCAAATCTTTTGGGTGAACTAACTCCTGGCTGGGATGACCGACTAGTTCCTCTGGTTGATACCCCAATACTGTGTAGCAAGCTGGTGAAATATACAGAAGAATTCCATCTACTGTGTGACGGGAAATAATATCAGTTGAATTCTCAGCCAGCAGCCGAAAACACGCCTCACTCTCCCGCAGTTTTGCTTCTGCCTGCTTGCGTAGATTAACGTTACGGAAATAAAGTGATAACCCTGTGGCTGAAGGATAGGCGCGAAACGCAAACCATGTATCAAAGGGTGGGTAATAATCTTCAAGCTCAAGCGGCATTCCTAGAGCAACTGCGCTTTGATAAAGTTGACCAAAGCTAGTATTAGCCAGTTCTGGAAACTCTGACCACAAATTTTTTCCGAGCAGATCCTCGCAGGAACGCCCCAGAGTTCTGCTTCCCTCATGATTGAGATAGGTAAAGCGCCACTCACGATCAAAAGCAAGAAAACCGTCAGTTATGCTCTCTAAAATCTTGGTCACTTGCTCTTTGGCAGTTTCAGCCTCAACACGAGCCGCTTGCTCTCGCTCAAACAGCTGTTCCCGCTCGGCTTCTGCTTGCTTGCGCTCCGTGATTTCTTGGCAGATTGCACCCACCCAAGTAATATCACTTGGTAGTTTAATCGGATAATAATTTACCAACCAGTGCCGCTGCTTTCCAGGTGCGGCGGGTGTCTCTCCACTGGCCTCTTGGGTAATAGGTTCTCCCGTCTCGAGCGCATGGTGTAAAGCTTCCATCACCGCAGGATCTACCCCAGGTAGCACTTGAGCGACGGTCTTACCGATATGCGCTTCTTGGGGAAAACCGTTAATCTCAGCTAAAGCGTCATTCAAGCGAACGTATCTCAATTTCTCATCCCATAGACCAATACCTACAGGAGCGTTATTAAAGAGGGTATCAAGCAGAACGTTAGCTTCAACCAAACGAGTCTGTTCTGTTTTCAGTAGCGCCAGCAGCTGCTCGCGTTCTGCCTCAGCTTGCTTGCGTTCGCTGATATCCACACACATTCCCACCCATTCCTGGATTTCGCCTGATTCGTCAAGTATGGGCACACCACGTATAGCCATGTAACGGTATTCGCCGTCATGCCGCAAAACGCGATACTCGGCAACTGCAACGCTGCGCCCATAAAAGGCTTGTCTCCAAATAGCAGCTACAGATGTCCGGTCATCTGGGTGTAGTGCCTCAAACCAACCCCATCCTTTGTATTGTTCAAGACTTTGCCCAGTGAACGCCTCCCAAGTCGGAATCTCGTCAACAACGTTGCCCCAAGGCCCGGCGCTCCAGACGATGGATGCGCTTGCTTCTGCCAGTGAGCGGTAGCGTGCTTCACTATGACGCAGATTTTCTTCTACTTGCTGCTGTTCATCCAAATCTTGTCGCAAATCTGTAACCTCTCGAGCTTTCAGGTTATCAATTAAATCTTTAAGTAAGTCGGCACAATAAAACCATACTATATGAAGAAAAATTAACTAGGCTAAAACTCTCTTTCCTCCTGCCCGATCTCAACGATAAATTTTTCCACCCACCTACTTAACAATGGTAGAATTTTCTTCTCCAATCGAGACACCTGGAATTTCAAAAATCTGACGATATTTTTCCTCCGTTTCTGGCAGTAGTGACGAGCTTCGCTGCTGCTCAATGAACCGATCGATTTGAGTGGCGATCGCACTGATGATTTGGAGTAAATTGGTGTCAGGTTCTAAAATTTGAGCGCTGAAAAATTCGATGTTCAGCAACAGCCCGGTGCAGTTCAGTGTAGAGTAGGCCATTAACTGTGTCAGAAAACTCCCAAATACTCTTGCCTCAGAAGTCTTCCTTATTTATGTTAGCTAATTCAGCTAGCTTGTCATTAAGTAGGTGTAGCGCCATTAGAGACGCGATTAACCCAAGTCTTTCCAAGAGTTAGGAGTTATAAATTCTCCCCCTGCTCCTCTGCTCCCCCGCTCCCTGGTCACTGAGCGTAGCCGAAGTGCTGCTCCCCCGCTCCCCTACCTCCTGCCTTATTTCAACAATAAATTTTCCCACCCACCTACTTAAATATTGGAATATAGCATCTGCGATAACTTTGACTTTATCTATCTACAGCTATAGACCTTGTAAGTTGGTGATTATGTATTACATCAACTATGATGCAAGCTATTTAAGCTAGTAATAGAATTGTTTCAATTCAGGGGATAAGAATATGAAGGTTTGGCTTGCTTGCTTTTTAGTGCTGTTTGCCTTAGCAGAACTGTTTGACTGGTTGCAAGAGTTTAATCTGCCGTTACCTATTTATATTTTGGGTGGCGCTTTTTTAGCTGTTGCTTCTAACTATGATAAAATTGTCGGCTCCTATTTTGCAGATTCCAGCATTGAAGCATCACTTGAACAACCTCAGTTAGATTCACTAACTCCATCTACTAATCCGATTTCTTTCCCAATTAGCAATCCTGTTGAAGATGTTCAAACATCTCAAACAGATGATTAGGGCTTGTCTGATTCTATGGTTGAAGCTGGGCGTAAGCTTGCTTTAAAAGTAGGAATACGTCAAAATCTCTAACTAACAAGTAAATTGTTACATTAATAGGAGCTTTAGGTTAATTAGCTTTCAACCTAGATTCCCAAAATTGACTTTTGTACCGACAACATCTACCCAATTCAGGCTACCGCCTCAACGCCGTGATTAGTGGACTATTAGAAAAACTCCGCGTACCTTTTGTCAAAGTTCAGGATTCCCGTGAAACTTCTAAGAGCAAAAGTTGGCTACAAATTATTTTTGTTACCAGTATAGGAGTTACCGCCTTTATCTGGGGAATTCGGGAACTCAAATGGTTACAGCCTTGGGAGTTAAGAGTTTATGACCAGATGTTGCGATCGCGTCCATCAGAAGCACCCGATCGGCGGATTGTGCTAGTAAAAATTACTGATAAGGATCTCAAAAGCGAGAAATGGCCTTTATCAGATCGGACAATCAATCAGCTATTAAAAAAAATAGAGTCTTATCAACCGCGAATTGTTGGTTTATATCTTTTCCGACCAGAAGACAATAATTTGACGGCTAATTTCCAAAATCAAGATAACATTGTCACTACCTGTTTGTTCAGCAGTTTGGGTAGAGATGAAATTCCCCCGCCGCCGAATGTCCCTATAGATAATGTCGGGTTTAGCGATGTGGTCGCTGACAATGAAAACGACCAAAGTCTCCGCCGCACTTTATTATTTGCTAACTCTACAGACAAGAAATGTACAACACAATTTGCATTTGGTGCATTAATTGCAATTAATTATTTAGAAAAACAAGGTATTGAATATGATTTTACTAAAAAAGGAGATTTTATATTAGGTAAAACCTTGTTTGTGCGTTTACAACCTAATTCTGGTGGCTACCAACATTTGGATACACAGGGCTATCAAATATTATTAAATTACCGTCACCCCAATAGCCTCGCCGACCAAGTAAGCCTCACAGATGTTCTTAGCGATCGAGTCAACCCCAGTTTATTCAAAGACCGTCTGGTAATTATTGGCACTACAGCAGCTAATATCCCTCCAAGTGGCTTTTATACGCCCTACAGCGCTTTACCAGATCAACCAGCTAGAATGCCTGCTCTGTTTATTCATGCACAAATAGCAAGTCAACTCATCAGTACAGTGTTGGATGGGCGACCCTTGATTTGGTATTGGCCCGACTGGGTGGAACTTATTTGGGTGTGGGGCTGGTCGCTATTAGGTGGTGTTTTAGTATTGCGGTGGCAAAATCCGCTGCTTTTACTAGCGGTGTTAGGGATAACTCTATTTGGCTTAGTAGTAATCTGCGTTGCTTTGTTTTTACAAGCTGGATGGGTGCCATTAATCCCTCCTGCTCTTGCTTTGGCGATCAGTAGTATCTGTGCGATCGCTTATACTAGCTACCAAAATCAGCAGCAAACTCAGGTGATTGTTCTGCAAGTTGAAAAACAACAAGAAGCGATCGCCCAATTAAATATACTCTTAGAAGATAAAACAGCAATTCCCGACTCGTCTGTTGACTTTCCTCCCCCAGTTGATTCACTAGAAATAAAATCAGGTGATTTGCTTTTGAGTGGACGCTATAAAATCTCTCAAACTCTCGGCGCTGGTGGATTTGGTCGGACTTATTTAGCACAGGATACTCAACGACCGGGTAATCCTACTTGTGTAGTTAAAAAGTTAATGCCAGCTCGTCAAGATACACGATTTTTGCAAGTCGCTCGCAGATTGTTTCATAGTGAAGCTGGAATTTTAGAAATTTTGGGTAAACACCATCAAATTCCTGAACTACTTGCTTATTTTGAAGATAATCAAGAATTTTATTTAATCCAACAATATATTGAGGGACATACTCTAAGTGAAGAATTACCACCCGTACAAAATCTGCAAAACGAATCATTTGTAATGGAAATGCTCAAACAAGTTTTAGAAGTTCTAGAATTTGTTCATCAACATCGAGTGATTCATCGGGATCTCAAACCGACTAATATTATTAGATGCGTTCAAAATAATCGACTGGTATTGATTGACTTTGGTGCTGTCAAATTGATGCAACCGTCGAGTAGCGAGCAAACAGAATTAGCCACAGTAGCCATTGGGACGCGGGGTTATGCACCTCCAGAACAATTTGCCGGTCATCCCCGTTTATGCAGTGACATTTATGCTTTAGGAATGATTGCTATTCAAGCCATAACTGGAATACCACCGCAAGAACTCCACCCAGATCCAGAAACGGGTAATGCGATGTGGCGGCAAACGGTGCAAGTAAGTGAAGAATTAGCGGCAATTTTAGATAAAATGGTTTGCTATCATTTTAGCGATCGCTATCAATCAGCCACCGCAGTTTTACAAGATTTAAAACGTTTTTCAACTAAGTGAACTGGTGACTGGGGATTAGGGACTGGGACATATACAGTAGATTTCAAGAAAAGTGAGGTACACACCCCTGAATTCTGAATTCTGAATTCTGCTGTATCAATTCATTTCTAGCGCTCCTAAAGGTTTTTAAAGTTACTACCTTCTGCTTCAGTCAACCCTGTCACCCTAGTAATAATCATGCCTTCATAAGTGCAGGCTAGTCTTAACGTTTGTTGACAATCTAGACTGCACCGCAACTGCCCAAACATGGTTTGAGTCTGCCTTGTTCCCGCCTCCTCTTATCTCCTTATCCCATTCCCCATGCCTAAAAACTTCATTCCCTTGTGAATAGGGTTTTTCATTTTGGAGCTTTCTAACTAGTCTGTCAAGTTTATCCTCAAGCCGAGCGGCAGAGCCAAGGGTTATTCGTAGTTGATTTAGGATAGGTATTACAATCAGATGAATTTGACTATTATGGATGTAGTCTTCTGCTTGGGCTTGCATCGAAGCAAAAGTCAGCAGATATTGCGGTGATTCTGTGACGATTTCCTCGCAGACTTGCTCAATCAAGCACTTTGTCACATATTCCATCACTACAGGTTGCTGTGTGAATCCTCCAGTATTGCTTTCTATCAAGCTACGCCAGCGTAAAGATTCGAGGACTGACATTAACTTAGGTTTAGGCAATATTGGTGTGAAAGCTGTTTGCAATTCTGTCGAGGAAAGCTTGCCCCGATTAATTGCCAGCCAGTACATCACTAGCTGCTCAGACGTGGAGAGTCTTTTGAATTGTTGTTCTAGAAGATTGCCAATGCCCTGAAATACAGTTGTGCCTTCGGCAAAGAAGCAAGCAATGTTACCTTCATGTAAGTCCCGAATGGAAGTGGCGGCAATTTTCAAAGCTAGGGGATTACCACCGTAACATTCAACCAGTTGGCGGGTTTCGTCCTCGGAGCCTGATAGCCCTTTGAGTTTCAGAATTGTTTGCCCAGCTGCGACTTGTAATCCTGATAAAGCAAGGGTACGGACTGGCAAACCATCACCTTCCAAGGCAGCGACTTCAGTAGGTTTTTCCCGGCTGGTGAGCAGGACAGAGCTTTGATGCCCAGTTTCTCCTAATCGCCACAGAAGTTCGCCGTAGGGTTCGTAGCCCTCACGGTAACAGCCTGTCCCTTTACCTTGCTCCAATAATGTGTCGAAATTATCCAGAATCAGCAAGCATCGATATTTGCGGAGATACTCGATTAAACAAGTAATTTGCTCATAGGGGGAAGCAGGCAATGTGGTAACTTGTCGATCGCAAAGGATTTTGATGCACTCCGTAACCTTGTCGTGAAAAAAAGGTGCGTGTCGGAGCGATCGCCAAATCACATATTCAAATTCTCCCTGCAATTGTTCTGCTAACTTCACTGAGAGCGCGGTTTTGCCCATACCACCCATACCTAATAGTGTGACTACACGAGCGCGATCTCTCACAATCCATTGGCTGAGGGTTTCTAATTCTGTAGTACGTCCATAGAACTGGGAAACGTCGATTGCTTCCCCCCAATTTGTATAGTTCGTAAAGGGTTGAAAGTGTTGTCGCTGTGCGGTTCGCTTCAGCACTCCTTGCAGGTTATTTTTGGTAACTTTTTCGCCCAAAGCTTGAGAGAGCGATCGCCATAATTCCGAGCCAACATCTTTGATGTGACCGGGGTCATAAGTGACTGCTCGCGCCATTTCGAGATAAGTTTTCCCTTCCCAAGCGTAGCGAAATACAATCTCTTGCGTTCTCGTTAAGCGTCCTCGTTCCAATAATTGCTCAACTATTGCGATCGCTTCTTCAACCGTCATTTCTTTCGGTGGTAATACAGTCTTACTACAATATTCACAGCATAAACTTGAATTTTTGTCAAAAGTTTACGTAAATCTACGAAAAAGAACCCGACCTTTTCCCGACCTTTTCCGACCGACAAACTTGATACTAGCCCTTTAGAATCTATCTAAGATCAAAGCGATCGAGAATATAACCAAATTATTGAGGGCAAAGACATGGCTACTTATTTCGGCACAAGTGGAAATGATTATTATAACTACACTGGTTCAGAAAGTCTTTTTGCTTATGGGTATGATGGAAATGATACCATCTATGGCAATACTAACGACGATTACATCTATGGATATGGTGGCAATGACTACCTATATGGTTACACAGGTAACGATGTCTTATACGGAGACTCTGGTAGTGACACCTTATACGGCGGATCTGGTAGTGACACCTTATACGGTTCTAGCTCAACTGTCTACAACAGTTATGAATATGATGTCTTAAATGGTGGCGATGGCTACGATAGGTTTGTTTTAGGTACATCCTACAGTGGAAACTATTATCAGGGAGGTGGCTATGCTACGATACAAGACTACAATCCTGCGAATGACTATATCCAACTGAAAGGAAGTGCAAGTTCTTTTTATCTTGGTACTGCAAATTATGAGGGAACTAGTGACCTTGATACACTCATATATCAGAATGATGGTGACTTGTTAGCAGTAGTTCAAGATCGGACTGATATACAGTTAACCAGCTATTATTTTAGCTTTGTCTAGTCCTACTACAGTTACAAATCTTTGATGAGTTTACAGCAACGCAATTTTAGCTCGCTCCTCAGCTTTATTTATCTGAATTTACACTTTTGTATCTACAACCAAGGAAGTTAAAAATCCACTTGTAAGGGGAGCATTCCAATTGCGGAAAAAGTTTGATAACTCTCATCATTCTCTAACCCAGTCTCCTAAGAGGTTGTTTGAAAAGCATTATTGTTCACATCTGAACCTCAAAAATCTAACCCCCCTAGCCCCCATTCCCTACTAGTGAATGGGGGTTTCAAATTCAAAGCCTTTTGACCTTTACAGCTGATAAACAATGAGCAATAAAAAATTCGCCTACAGAGAAGCAAGCACACATTTTTCTGATTTTCAGCAAAAAAAATCGCCCCCTGAATTCAGGAGGCGCATCACCAAGGTGGTGTAGAGACGCGAGATTTCGCGTCTATTGTTTTAGCTAGCAACGTATTCTTTGACATTGGCACGACGGCGACGCAGATGAGCCAAAGCTTGATGCTCTAACTGACGAACGCGTTCGCGGCTGAGATTCAATCTCTCACCTACTTTCGCCAATGACATTTCATTGCCATCTTCTAAACCAAAGCGTAAAGCTACAACTTCTCGCTGTTGCGGGGTTAGTTCTGCTAGCAGATTGTTCAAGTCTTGGCGTAAGAATTCCTGGTTGGTGTAATACTCTGGTGATGGGCCATCATCTTCGAGCATTTCTTGCAACTCAGTATCCTGGTTCTCACCAACTCGCACATCCAAAGACACTGGTTGACGAGCCATATTCAGGTACTCGCGAATCTGAGCAGGTTCTAGTTCTAGTGCATTGGCAATTTCGGCTGGAGTCGGCGATCGCCCCAAACTTTGAGCTAACTCGCGCTGCACTTTTTTGATTTTGTTCAGTTTCTCGGTAATGTGGATCGGTAAACGAATAGTACGTCCTTGTTGAGCGATTGCCCGAGTAATGGCTTGGCGAATCCACCAGTAAGCGTAAGTCGAGAACTTATAACCCCTCATCGGGTCAAATTTCTCCACACCCCGCTCTAACCCTAGTGTTCCTTCCTGGATTAAATCCAGAAACTCCATATTTCGCTTTTGATACTTTTTAGCAATAGCGACAACCAAGCGCAAATTCGCTTCGATCATTTTTTGCTTTGCCCGCTTACCTTGTGCCACTGTTTGCTGCACATCAGTTTCCGATTGTTTAACGTAATCGGCCCACTCTGAAATATCCGGTTCGCGTTGCAATTTTTTCGCCAAAGCTTCCTTGGCATCAAGCAGCGTCATCATTTGTTGCACTTGCTTCCCAAAGACAATTTCTTGTTCGCGGGTTAGCAGTGGTACACGACCAATTTCTCGCAGATAGGTTCGCACCATATCAGCCGTGAATTTGGTGTTGAGGTTTTCCGTTTGGGTATTGACAGTAGGCATTGGTGCGATGTCCTCTACTTCGTAAAGATAATGTATGTTTTATTACTAAAATGGATGGGGAGAAGTAGTACATCTATCACGAAATATCGGGAGCTATCAAAAGCAATTAGTTAATTGATACAGCCGTTGTTAAGACGGTAAGCCCCCATTGATAGGTTCCCCTACCTTCCCTAAATTTTCAATTTTTTATAAGCACGCTGGTTATTTTTGAGAATTCTTCTCTTGGACAGTTACTAACACCAATCGGTAAATCCGAAGTCGGTATGAGTTCTACTTAACTTATGATACGATAAATCAGGCAAATAGTAAACTCTCTTAAGATAAAACCTATTATTATAATTTAAAAGCAGCCGTTATATAAAAAATTTTTAAATTTCCTCGAAATTGCTGATTACTTCTATAGTGACGCCAAAAACCCCTCTTCTGTTGCCAAAACTAGCGGGATAACCGAACTTAATTTGCTGTGATAATGGAGGGATGTCACGAATTAGTCATTTGTCATTGGTCATTGGTCATTTGTCATTGGTCATTTGTCATTGGTCATTGGTCATTGGTCATTTGTCACTTGTACTGAACGACTCTTGCCGACTTGTGCCGAGCGAAGTCGAGGTAGTGGAGCCGAAGTTAGTCGTTGGCGCAATCTCTGTCTTTGACACGCTGTTAGGTTCGCAGAGAAGTATTGGTCATTTACAAATGACAAATGACAAATGACAAATGACAAAGGACAAAGGACAATCTAAAATCCCAGGTCAGCTTTGGCTAGTTCCGCAGCGGCGAATACTTCTGCGTCAGGTTTTTCTTCCCAAGCTGGCTCACCAATTTCGGCATAAAAAGTTGCGTCATAAGGACGGGTACGGACTACTACGGGCATAGGAACGGCGTGACCCAATATTAAAGCTTGTTGTTTCGAGTCTAGCTTTGCCAATACCGATCGCAGTCCGCTACCACCAGATACACCTGTAAAAATTGCCTCAATGTCTTTTTCATCATTCAGCAAAGCGGTAATGCGAGTCCCAATTTGGGACATAACTTCATTATCTATGCCTGATGGACGTTGATCGACTACCAAAAGTGTGACAAAATACTTTCGCAGCTCGCGGGCAATAGTTCCAAAGATAGTACTTTGAACGATCGCCGGGTCAAGGAAACGGTGCGCCTCTTCAATGGTAATCATCAATGGCGTGGGGCGATCGCTAGGATTTTTGCTTTGCAAAAATTTATCTGCTTTCTTGACGTAATGCTCGTGAATACGTCTGGTGATCATATTCGTCACCAACATATAAGAGAGCATATTAGACTGGGAACCAAATTCTATCACAACATTCTTCCCAGATTCCAGGCATTGCACAATTTTACTAATGTAATTCTGGGGGCAAACGGCTCGCATATACTTCAAGCTGTCTAAGCGTAGGAGTTTGCGCTGTAAAGAGTTAATTGAACCTGGGTGTCCTGGCTTTTCCTCACAGAACATCTTAATGTCCTCACCAGTCATATTTAACAGCTGGACAATCCAAGACTTGCCAAATTCATTAAACAAAATATTGGCATTATCCAAGGCTGCGTCAGAAAGTCCTAAATCTCGACCACATAACTTAATATCTTCAACTTCTATTTGCTCGTAACTCAAATAAAGTTCTTGGGCATCACGCACACCCCGACGCTTGGTCGATTCCGGGTCGAGGGTATAAACTTCTACCTTACTAGGAAAAAGTTGCTTTAAGCCTTTAACAGTATTGACATTTTTACCTTCTGCAACGGCTTCCCAGCCATACTCAGAGTGCATATCAAAAATCAAGTTTACTGCCGCATTTTTCCGGATAACGCCAGCTAAAAGTAGCCGAGTTAGAAAAGATTTACCAGTACCAGATTTCCCAAAAACTCCATTACTCCGTTCCACAAAGCGATTCAAATCGATACAAACGGGTACATCCATATCCAAAGGTTTGCCGATGGAAAAATTGCGCCTTTGGGGGTCATCTTCCCAACCAAATACACGGCGAAAATCGTCAACACTTGCATCGTAAACTTGGCTAAAGTGGCTAGGAATAGTTTTCACCGGCAACAATTCTATCGTCGTGCTGGTTTGGGGCACAAATGAAGCTAAACCCGTCACCGATGGGAGGAAAGGATTGGCCGATTTGCCATTTGTTGGGGAGAAAGATTCTTCAGTTTCGGGAGTGAACATCAACATCGGCGCGAGGTTGATAGTACCGTAAGTACCACTTCCGGCTAAAACATCTCGTAAAAAAGTGTCTTCCCAATTGGGGGGATTAGCAATAATTCGGGCATTAGCAGCTCCTAATGCTACATCTGTCAGCATACAAAAAAAACGCGATCGCATCCCTTGCACAACAAGAAATTTACCCACCCGCATATCTTCTACAGAAATGTCAGGATGCAATCGGACTTCTAAACCTTCAGTTAGAGAACCTTGAATGACCGAACCTAATGGCTGTGCGGAATTCATCTGATTAGTCATTTGTCATTTGTCATTTGTCATTGGTCATTGGTCATTGGTCATTTGTTTTTCTTTTCCATCCCCTATGCCCCATGCCCAATTCCCTATGCCCTATTATCTAATCAATCTGAATCGAGGTTGGCGCACTTCCTGTTGATGGAGTGGTACTAATTAACGGTTTGCGGAATTGGGCGTAAAGGCGATCGCGCCAGTTAAAGAATGGTTGATAATCTATATTTTCAGCAAAGATTGGCAATCCTTTACCTCTAATAGAAGCTGGTAAATCCAGATAAGGCCCAGAGGGGAACTTGAGTAATATCGATAAGCCAGCCACCGCTAAGTCAGCTAAAGTCGGCTCATCTCCTGTTAAATAAGGACTATCTGCCAATAATAACGTTAAGGCTTCCAAGTCTTGTTTTAAAGATGCGATCGCTGACTGTATCACATCTGGGCTGTAACCTACGCCAAAACCCAACACTGTCAGTAAGTCACTAGGTACTCCTTGAACCAGACTTTTAAATATATCTGGTGTTGAGGTAGGTAATAAAGACTTACGGAAATTTTGATCTTGACTTATGGCTGCAAATAGTGCTTTGCGACCTTTGATGCCTATGGACTCATCCGCCCATTCTTCTATTAATAAAGTTAAACCCCGTTGTTTAGGATCTTGCGGTATTATGGGGCGATCGGGATACTCTAAGTCTAAATACTTAGCTATTTCCGTAGAATCCGCAATATATTTATTACGATCCTTTAATACAGGCACTTGTCTTTGACCAGTCAGCCGGAACAGTTCTACTTGTCCAATCCCAGGCGTAACCTCTATTTTGCGGTAATCTAGTCCTTTAAAATCTAGAATTAGGCGCACTTTCTCTGAGTATTGAGAGAGTTCCCATTGGTATAATTCCAGCATGTGTTCTATCTCTTGTAACTGGTCAACTTATTAACTTTACAATTGTATCTTTAGTTTAAGTAATTTTTATTGGTATTAGTTGGTTAGCTGTCTATTTAATTGACATTAAGAGATGATTTATAAAGTAAAGCTTAAATTGTAGGGTGCGTTATGGCAACGCTTAACGCACCGACAGATATGATGCGTTACGGCTAATCCTGATTTTCTGAAACTCCCAAATCCTTACATAGCCGTAACACATCCTACTTAATATTTACTTTATAAATAGGCTCTAAGGTTTAACCGATGCCTGATTTTTGGCAAAATAAAATTATCGATTTAAAAAATATTGTTTTTTGATTGATTAAAATATCAAATAACTATAGCGTTTCATAATCTGCTGAGGTACAAATCTCTGCGTACCTCTGCGCTTTACCTTGCGACGGCAGTCGTTCATGGGGGAGACCCCCAAGACCGCGCTGCCTCTCCTTTGCGTTTCAAAATATTATCTGTACCTCACGTAACTGGTAATCGCTATAAGTAATTTAATTCAGTATATATAGGACTCGTATTTGATTGCGTGAAAAAAATTCAGTACACTTTTATTCCTTCTTCCCTGTTCCGTATCCCTTCCCTACGCAAATAATTTCTCCAAATCAAAGCGGATTCCTATATAGAAACCTCATCTATGTTGAAACCTAGAGTTTTTTAAAAGATATATTTATGTAGGTTGGGTGGAGTGAAACGCAACCCAACATTACCACCAAATTTTATGTTGGGTTACGCTATCGCTGCACCCAACCTACAAAACTACAGTTCTCAAGGTAGACGAGGTTTAAATAGACATAACCCCTCATTCGTGGCCCTTTAACATTTAATTCAATTTTTGTCAACGTTAGCCTACGTTAAAATATTTCGGTAATTAATTTCTGTGCTTTTGCTGAATAATCAATGGTTCATTCGGAAATATAGCCTTCTTCTCTATGTAATTCAGGATTTATAAATCAACTATTAATTTACGTGCAGGTATGTGTATAAATTGTATTTTAAGTATAATCTTTCTCGAAGCTCATCGTAACTCATAACTTGTAGAGGTGAGATTTTCACACTTTCTGAGAATTTACTTTATACCGAGTGGGAGTTTTAAATTTTTGTGTGATGGATAAAATTTGCTCAATTTACATGAAATATATGGTAGATATATTTCATCCCGACCTGCGTGAATCGAGGTTAAATATTTAACCTCTCTAGCACAAACTATTCTAGAGAAAAACCTTACTTCCCTCTTGAGTTAGATTTTGTGCATAGCAAAATGTTATAAATCTTTATGTAATGTGTGAACAAAAAGAAAAACAAAATTTATGAAGACAAATTACAGCAAATTTCTGACCGCGTTGGCAGGCATAGCAGGATTTACTAGTTTCAGCGTCCTCATTACTTTACCATCTGATGCGAAAGAGGTACTAAATCCTAACCCCAGTATTTTCAACGAAGCTCCCTATAACCAAGGTCAACGTCTTCAAGCAAACACTCAATACGCACCTGTTGAAACCGTTTCCCAAGTCGAAAAGGGCAATACCAAACGCAAACCAGTAGCACAGAGTGGTGCAACGCTAAATCCCAAACCAAGTATTTTCAACGAGCCTCCTTATAATCGTGGAGGTGGTAGTGTTACACCTGTTACACCTAGTGAACCTACACCCCTTACCCCAGGTACTCCACCCACTGAGACACCGACCACAACTCCACCAAAACCAGGGGCAAGTAGCAATCAAGGCAAAAACTTGTTAGCTTTGGCAGAGTCAAACGCTTCCTTTACCACCTTGACCAAGGCTTTGAAAGCAGCAGGGTTAAGCACAACTCTGCAAGGCAAAGATAACTTGACTATTTTTGCACCCACAGATGCAGCTTTTGCTAAGTTACCAGCAGATGCTTTGCAAGAATTATTAAAGCCAGCTAACAAAGAAGTATTGCTCAAGATTTTGACTTACCATGTGGTGGCTGGTAAGGTATTGTCTACTGACTTAAAGTCTGGCGAAGTTAAAAGCCTTGAAGGTGGTGCAATCAACGTTAAAGTCGATCCTGCTACTGGTGTAACTGTTAATGATGCTAAAGTAACACAGGCAGATATCACAGGTAGTAACGGCGTAATCCACGCGATCGATCAGGTGATTTTACCTCCTGACTTGTAGTTGTAAGGTATCAGCACAACTGGTAACATAACTAGATTGGCATAAAGTATTAATACGTTAAAATTCCGTTCAGATGTTAGTTTTGGACGGTTTTTTTGTTTGCTGTCAGCTTTTGATCTTTATCTTGCATTTCTAAAAGTTCAGGAATAGTAACAAATTTATAGCCCTGTTTCCGAAAGTTGGCAATAATTTCTGGTAAAGCTTGCACAGTTTTAGAGCGATTACCACCACCATCATGCATTAGCACAATTCCACCTGGCTTGGCCCTCCTAAACACATTATTAATTAATTTTGGTACAGCAGGACGTGAGTAGTCTACAGAATCAGATGACCAGCGAATGATGGCATATTTGCTATTTCTAGCGTAACTAGCCACCCCATTGTGCATGATTCCCCCTGGTGGTCGAAATAAATTTGTTTTAATACCTGTCACTTGATAAATCAAGTCTGCTGTGTGGTCAATTTCATAGGCAGCTGCTTGTGGATTTAAGAATTGATACCAATGATGCCAAGTGTGATTACCAATTACGTGACCTTCAGCAATTTCCCGCTTTACTAAGCCTGGATAATTCTTCACGTTTTGCCCAATGAGAAAAAATGTGCCTTTTATCTGATTTTTTTTGAGAATATCTAGTACTTCCCCGGTACTTTCAGGCCATGGCCCATCATCAAAGGTGAGCGCAATTACTTTCTGGTCGGGAGTCAATTTTGCCGCATCAACTATTGCCCCTTGAAAACGCTGTGGCACAGTATATGAAAAACCTTTTGTTTGTACTTGCTGCTGCCAACTTCTAAGCATCGTCGCTTTGAGTTCTTCAATCTGCTGCTGAATTCCAACTTTGCTTGGTTGATTGTTTACATTTATATTCTCTGTACTTTGAGCATTAGAAGAGCTTGACTTAATAAGCATCATCGTGCTGACACTCACACTCCCACTCAATACAAGCAACGTAACTAATATTTTTTGCAGACCAAAAAATGACTTATTGTCGTCCACTTCATAGCTCCTTCAAGGTCGAACCATTTTTTTTCACAATACTTATGGCAGCTTTTTCTACTCTGTAAGCCTTGCCATACAAGCTACAGTTATGACTGGTCTATTTTTTAAAGTTAGGTTCAACCCTGACTCTGAAAAAATACCTTATACCATTTTGGATTTTAGATTTTGGATTGTGAAACATTCATTGGATAAGTGTTTCAGTTTCCCATCTGTCGTAATCATTTTTCAAATTGGTATTACCCGATGAATAATTTAATATCTATAAGCAAAACCCTCACCATAAAGGTGAGAACCTGCTTACGCATTAATTTTTGTAATCTATGGGGTATGAGGGAATTTCGAGAACTGTAAAAGGCAAGTAAAATAATTTGTAATTAAGTTAAGTTTTGCAACGGAGATTTAGACAAGAGCCATAAAACTTGACATTTCTTAGTTGCGAGGGACTTAACCCCCTAATAATTTATTAATCCTGCCTCATTAACTATGAATCTTAATGTAGGCCAAATATTGCATATTCCATTGACGAAGCCATTGCGAAATGATGACGAAGATGTGACCTTTCTTGAGTAATGACGGTAGAGAGCAAATCTGTTAAAAAATTTCTTCGCTCCTCAGCAGTGTCAGAGGATTGAACACCATTCACTGCTGAAAATTCTGCAAATAATGTTTTAAAGTGAGTCCGAAAACTCCGCACGCTTGTTTGTGTCTCAAAAAAGGGACTTCCTATAAATCATCCATTTTGTGGGGCTTTTCGGCCCACCCCACAAGAGTTAACAGGATACTTTTATTTGGAAATCCCTTATCTTAAAAGGTTACAGACTAGACATTACATCCCGTGCAACTGCTAAAGTCTGCTCAATGTCTTCTTCGGTGTGAGCAAAAGATGTAAACCCAGCTTCAAATTGAGAGGGTGCTAAGTAAACACCACGCTCTAACATTCCACGATGGAAACGTCCAAATTTGGCTGTATCAGACTTTTTCGCATCTTCGTAGTTATGAACTGGACCAGGGGTAAAGAATAAGCCGAACATAGCGCTGATTTGACCGCCGCAAGCAGCATGACCAGTTTCTTTGGCAATTTGCAGCAAACCATCTGCTAGTTTTTTAGTAATTCGCTCAAGAGACTCATAAGTACCTGGCTTTTGCAGCAATTCTAAAGTCTTAATCCCAGCAGTCATCGCCAAGGGATTACCGGAAAGAGTCCCAGCTTGATATACGGGGCCGGCGGGCGCAACCATTGACATAATATCCCGGCGACCACCATAAGCCCCTACTGGCAAACCACCACCAATCACCTTACCCAAAGTTGTTAAATCAGGAGTGACACCAAATTTTTCTTGAGCGCCACCGTAAGCTATGCGGAAGCCTGTCATCACTTCGTCAAATACCAACAACGCTCCATATTCGTGAGTTAGTTCCCGTAACCCTTCTAGAAAGCCAGCATCAGGTGCGATAAATCCAGCATTGCCGACGACTGGCTCAAGAATGACACCGGCAACCTCGTCGCGGTTTTCTTCAAATAAAGCTTTGACTGCTTCTAGGTCATTGAAAGGTGCAGTTAGAGTAGTGCTAGTTGCTGCTTTAGGTACTCCTGGTGAATCTGGCAAGCCAAGTGTGGCAACACCAGAACCTGCTTTCACTAGAAACGTATCGGCGTGTCCGTGGTAGCAACCTTCAAATTTGATGATTTTGTCTCGGTTGGTGAAAGCCCGCATCAGCCGCAAAACTCCCATACAGGCTTCAGTTCCAGAGTTGACAAATCTGACCATTTCGATGCTAGGAACGGCATCAATGACCATTTCTGCCAAAACATTTTCTAGGACTGAGGGAGCGCCGAAACTGGTGCCTTTTTCTAAAGCTTCATGCAATGCTGCAATGACTTCTGGATGAGCATGACCACAAATAGCTGGGCCCCAAGTGCCTACATAGTCTATGTATTTATTGCCATCTACATCCCAAATATACGCGCCTTTGACACGATCAAAAACGATGGGTTGTCCGCCCACAGATTTAAAAGCACGAACTGGAGAACTGACTCCTCCGGGCATAAGATTTTGAGCGGCGGCGAAGACTTCTTGTGATTTTGTTGTTTTAATTGTGGTATTTACCAAAGTTCTCTCCTAACAGTGGGCAATAAAACGCTCTATCTTAGGATAAAGTCAAACACTGCTTAGAATTTCTATCCTATAAAATTAGCGGAACCAAAAAAATAACATTATGTTATGCAAGTCGAGTGAAGACTTGACTTGAGATATTTAATTCAAAAAAACATATCGGCTGTCCTATTTTGAATGGTATCGTGAATCCATAAATTATTCTCATGAGAGCAAACTAGCTGGTATGTCTTCTTACGATTCGCGATCGCTGCATTACACTATCCCGGTTGAGAAAATTCGCTACGATGAACGGGGTCTAGTGCCTGCAATTGTCCAAGACTATCTAGATGGTACTGTCCTGATGATGGCGTGGATGAATCAGGAGTCGTTACAAAAGACTTTAGAAACTGAAGAAACTTGGTTTTGGAGCCGTTCTCGGCAAGAATTGTGGCACAAGGGGGCGACTTCTGGACATCTTCAAAAAGTGCAGAGTATCCGTTATGACTGTGATAGTGATGCGCTGCTCATCGGGGTAGAACAATTAGGAGATGTTGCCTGTCATACTGGAGAGCGCAGTTGTTTTCATCAAATAGAAGGAAAAATTGCCTCCCCTCCAGGTGATACATTGTCACAATTGTTTCAAATAATATGCGATCGCCGCGACAATCCTACTGAAAGTTCTTACACTTGTAAACTATTTGCAGGTGGCGATAATAAAATTTTAAAAAAGATTGGTGAGGAAACCGCTGAGGTGGTAATGGCTTTTAAGGATGATGAAGCAGATGCGATCGCAGGTGAAGTGGCTGATTTGCTATATCATACTTTGGTTGCCTTAGCTCACCATCAAGTTGATTTAAAATCGGTGTATCGCAAGCTGCAAGAACGTCGTCAATAGGTAAAAAAACAGGTCATCTTACCGTGGGGAGTTATGTTACTCAGCCAAAATTCGATTGAGATACTGTAAAATTGCCGCAGCGATCGCTACACTGAAGATGAAACCTAGCCAGTAAGTATTAGTAATAATTTGTGGTTGGTCTAATGCCCATCCGCCCAAGGGATGACCAATAAAAGAGCCAATAGCCCAGCACAAAGCGTTGATAGAAAAATACACGCCGCGTTGATTTTCCGGGGCTAACTCAGTCACTAAAGAAGCAGCAGATGGGGTATAGGAAACAATCGCCACAGCAAATACTCCCAATGCTAATGTTACCCAAAGCAGATGATGAGATGAGACTGTACCGCTTACCCAAATCAGTCCAAAACCAATTGCCCAGAAAATGCCAGAAACAGTGAGTGCGAGTGTATGAGAACAGCGTTTTAAGATGGTGGTGACAGGCAACTGACAAATAATAGCGAACAACAGATGCCAAGCAAATAATCCGCTAATCGTAGTTTGAGCAAATCCTTCGGTAGTACTTTCGACAAAAACAAAATTTTTGAAGTAAAGCGGTAGGGTGCTGTGGATTTGAGAAATATAGATTGTAAAAAATATATTAACTGCGATGTAGACTAAAAAACGCCCATCTCTTAATACTGCCATCCAAGCAGCAAAAAGTTCTGTCTTTTCAGGTTCCTCTATCTGCTGTTGTTCAGTTTCACTAATCCCTACATAGACAACTCCAAAAAATAGCATAAAAGAGATGGCATCAATCACAAATAGCCAGCGATAACTCCCAATGATCGCAATCAAAAACCCAGCCAGCACAATTCCAATTGCTAACCCCAGATTATCAGCTAGTCTGGCGATCGCAAAAGTTTCCCGCCGATTGTCAATTTGGCTAGCGTCAGCAACCACAGCTTCAGCCGCCGGCCAATAGAAACCTATCCCTAAACCGCTAATCAAGCTACCGATTACCAAAGAAGTGAAATTATTGGTTGCAGCTAAAACTAGAGAAGCAATTGCTGAAATCGCCGTCGCTAGCAACAAAGTGCGGCGGCGTCCCCAATATTCAGAATCAGCCAAAGAACCACCCGCAATCCGCCCTACGATGCCGGAAATCGAGGCGCTACCCAAGGCTACCCCAACACTGGTTGCAGATAAACCAAGTTGATTGACAAAAAAGATGGGGGCGTAAAACAGGGTAAAGCCGGTACCAACTTCCGAGAGAAATCTCCCAATTGCGAAAATCCAGACCTGGGGATGTATCGAAGGCAACCACGATGATAACTGAGATTGAGAAGCTAATTTCATGAGTTTAAATGTCATAATTTGATGACATTTTTGTAATTCTTATCATTGGTTACTATTTTCCTCACTGATTCCACAGGGTTTCCACAGGGATTTTAGCAGTTTTCCACAGGTGCTATACGAGCTAATAGGCTTCTTACTGTCTTACTGGGGATTGTTGATTACAAGTAGCAAAGAAGTTTAAGGACTGAGTTTTTATGAAGTAAGGTAACAAAAAATCGCCTTAAATGCCTATTCTGTCGTTCGCATTTATTTTTTATACCATCGTTTTTAACATTTCGCAGCATTGACAAACCCACCCCCTCTTGGCGCACAATGATGCGGCTTGCTTTTATAATCCGTTCAATCGGCTAGCATCAAATGTGTAAAATATATTACTACTAGATGTAAGTGCAGATTGTCGGGATAGCGAAAGAGCGTGTAAAGCCCTAAACTGCTTTACCGCAAGCAACTTGTCCCTCTTGATTATCCTCATAGGAGGAAAATCTCATGAAATCAACGGTTAGCATCTTTACAGAAATTCCTGAAACACTCCACGAATCCTTAAAAAACTACTTAGAAACCCATCCCGATTGGGATGAAAACAGAGTACTGACGGCGGCACTATCATTGTTTTTACTCCAAAATGGAGATAGCGATCGCCGTGCTGCTCGAGTCTATCTGGAAACTTTGTTCCATCACTCCACAGTAGAAATGCCCTGTACCGATTCACCAGCAACAGCTAATTTACTAGACACCCCATAGCTACTGGTATAAAGGGCGTTATTCCCCTATTTATTAATGGGGTACGGCATACCGTACCCCATTAACGGGATTTTCAGCTGATAGCGATCGGCAATATTACAATAAAAAAGATCGGTAGATTCCGATCCATAAAAAAGTTCTAATAGTTTCTTTTATTGCCAAAAGTAGTTGGTAATATAGCGGGATTTACCTTTGTTCTCAGTCTCTAACTGGAAATATCTATTTTCAGGCTGCCGCTTCTCTGACTTACAGCAGCATTTCCAGACAGAGGCTAGAAACGGGCTTTTAAGAGGACTTGAGCTTCATTTGACTACCAATGCACAGCTATGTACCCGATGAACTCCAATCTCAGCACCGTTATACCTACCAAAACGGTTACATACCAAGAAATATTTTCCAGTAGACTCTCTCCCCTGTCTACTATCTGAAATAGATAGATAAATATCTCAAATAACTGTTTGGCGTGTATTTGAGGAATATCTACTTATTTTGATTGTCTAAATTTGTCTTTTACTAAAACTAAAAAAATTCACTAATGGCTCCCCCAAGAGTTAACAGTCAAGAGTTAAAAAACTCTAGACTATAAACTCAGGACTTGGCTTCCAACTGCTGGGGGTGAGCAGCAGATTCAAACTTATAGCCTACGCCACGTACAGTTTGAATTAATGCTGGCTGACTAGCATCAATTTCAATCTTCTTGCGAATTTGGCCGATATGAACATCTACAACCCGCTGGTCGCCGACATATTCATAATCCCACACCTCTTGGATTAGTTCTGCCCGCCGCCAAACTCGGCCTGGATGACTAGCTAAAAAATGCAACAAGTCAAATTCCAGAGCAGTTAAAGGTACTGGTTGGTTATTAAGTGCTACCTCCCGTCGCACTGGATCGATCATAAGTTTTTCAAATACCAAGCGTTTCTGCTCGGCCGTAGTTATCACTCGCTGACGCCTTAAAATAGCTCCGACTCTGACTTCTAGCTCTCCTAGTCCAAAAGGCTTGGTGAGATAGTCGTCAGCACCTTTAGCAAAGCCACGAATTTTATCAGCTTCGTCAGCACGGCTAGTCAACATCAAAACAAAAACACCATTACGACTTTGCATCTCTTGGCAGAGGTTAAACCCTGTGACATCTGGTAAATTCACATCTAGAATCACCAAATCAGGGTTAAATTGCTCAAATAGATTTAAGGCTGTTTTTCCGTCTTCGGCAGCCTCCACCTGATAGTTCTGTTTAATCAAAAAGCGTTGGATTAAATTCCGAACCGCAGGGTCGTCGTCAACTACAAGAATTTTGGCAGGAGCCGTGACCATTACTTTGCACAAAAATTCGTAAGATTAACAAGAGAGTTGCGTAAAAACGCAGTTGCCACTTTAGGACTAACTAAGAATCTACATGGCAACGGTATAACAATCCCGATTATTTTAAAATAAATACTCTAATCAGGATTGTAGGCAATGAGAAGGCGAAACTTCTGTTAGCCAACAGTATATAAGCGCTCTGACTTGAACTGCAACCTTTCTTGATAGCAAGACACCTTCTCGATCCCAGTTAGCTGGTAACTTAAAACGTTTCAATTTTAAATCGATATGTGGATATATACCACAAGCGATTATTCAGTATAATTAAAAAGACTCTTTTAGGGCACAGTAAGTTGCCAAATTTGAAACATTAAAGTTGATTTTTTCATAAAAACCATGACTTTTAGGTACTCTCCTGTTCAAATTCTAGATTAGAGCCAGAATTAGACAACGACATGAGGGTATACACGGAGTTATAGCGATATGTTAAAGTGACTATAGTTGAAATTACAAAGTCGATCAAACTAACCCGTGCTACTATCCTGGTAGGGCATATAAATAGGTCGAGATTTTAGTTTCGATCGAAATAAAACCTAAAATTGTTTTTTATTCGATAAAAGACTGCCGCTGATTGAGGCTGAAGTAACAAACTCCCATGAGCGATCAAAATCCCTACGAAAAACTTGGGGTATCAGAAGAGGCTAGCTTCGATGAAATTCAGGATGCTCGTAATCGCCTATTCGAGCAACATAATGGCGATGCCAAGCATTTGGAAGTGATTGAGGCAGCTTACGATGCGATTTTAATGGATCGCTTACGGATGCGCCAGGAAGGTAAAATCAAAGTCCCTGAGCGGATACGGTTTCCAGAGTTGCGAGTGCAATTGCCTCCTAAAGAAAGTCCAACCCCTCGCGAACAGTCACCCGCATGGCTGCAACGGATGCTGGATCAGCCAACGCCTGCGGATATACTCTTACCAGGAGCTTGGTTTCTCGGTTTGAGTTCTATTAGCCTGTTCTATCCAGAGGGAGGCGATCGGGTTTTGCAGTTAGCATTGGTGGTTGGTGTGGGCACTAGTATTTACTTTCTTAACCGCAAGGAAGGCAAATTTGGCCGAGCAGTTTTGTTCACCCTAATCAGTTTAATAATTGGCCTAATCGTTGGGGGACTAATTGCTAGCTGGCTCTTACCACAAATATCATTTATCAGTCTGGAAACGAATCAGTTCTCTACTGTAGTGACGTTTATATTGTTGTGGTTAGTTAGTAGTTTTCTACGTTAAACCACTGCCCTAAGCAGGTTTCTATAAAGAAGACATGGTTTATGTGTGTTCTTCTAAAATAAAAAGTCAGGAGTCAGAATACCTATTCTGACTCCTATTTTAATCTACAACCCGAATGCTGATTAATTGAATCTGTGGCAGGTACAGAGCCTTTTAGACAAGGTATTTAGCTTTTAGAACTAAATCTACAGCAGCGCTAAAATCCTGAACAATTAAGTCGGGGTGGTAAAGTTCTAATTGGGTGCGATCGCGAATCCCGGATTCTACAGCCATTACCTTGATACCATAATTTTTTGCAGCGGTAATGTCAGCTTCCGTATCGCCTACCATCCAAGTATCAGCAGCCGGAGGCAGTTCTTTTAATGCCCTAGCCATCAACAAGGGCTTATCTTCAATATCGCGAGTTTTAACGTAGTCGTTAGTCAAGCAAAAACAACGATTTTCTGGGAAAAATCTCCCTAAATCGTGTTTTTGGAAGGCATAATCTAGTTCCCGAAATCGGCGCATTGTCATCACTGCTAAATCAATTCCAGCTTGTTGAATTTTTAACAGTGCATCCACAGCACCAGGCGCGAGGGTGTCATAGTGAAAGTAAGGTTCTGTATGTACAGTTTGTCGCCGCAGCTTGGCAAATTCTTTAGCTTGGGCTTCGTCTAACCCAGAATTTAGCGCAATTTGTTTTTCGGGAACACGCGATCGCTTTAACTGCCAAAATTCCGCTTTCGGAAGTTCTTGCACTACTTGATCTGGGCGACGGGTTTTATCTAAGCAGAATTGATAAACACGGTAGTACCGTTCAGAAACATCAATAATTGGGCCGTCGAAGTCAGTAATAAGTCTTAGCATCGGCGGTAAAAGTTAATTTTTATTAAGTTTATCTCAGATGTATGGCTATTTTTTGAGGGTATTAAGTCTAGCTAAAGGTTTTTTTTGTAAACTTTTTTAAGAAAGTATCGATAATGACCTCATTGCAGCGTACCGCGTTTGATTTGTTCGCTTTCAATGGCTTCAAATAAAGCGCGAAAGTTACCTTCGCCAAAACCTTGAGCTTGGTAACGACGTTCAATAAACTCAAAGAAAAATGTCGGCTGTTCAAAAATGGGCTGGGTAAAAATTTGCAGTAATAAAGGCGCGGTATTTCCTCCCTCTAAAGGAGTATATTCTTGCCAGTCCACGAGAATTTCTTGTTGAGCGATCGCTTCTAGTTCTAGAGGTGATAGCGTGATTCCTGGTCGCTGTTTTAGCTGCGAGTAATAGGTTTGAGGAACCGAGAGTAAGGATAAACCACTGGCACGAAATTTAGCGATCGCATTCACAAGATTAGTCGTCCGCAAGGCAATATGTTGAATTCCTGGTCCCCGATTGACATCTAGAAATTCCTGAATTTGAGAATTATTAGAAGCCGGTTCATTAATTGGCAATTGGACGCTACCGTTGCGCGAAACCATCACCTGGCTGTGTAAAGCAGAGCGATCGGTTTTAATTTTAAATGCCTGCTGGGGTTGAAAATCTAGAATTTTTTCGTACCAAGCGACGGCACGATCTAATTCACCAACAGCCACGTTTAGCACTATGTGATCTATAGCAGTAATAGTGTTGTCATTTGTCATTTGTCCTACCCTACGGGAAGCCGCTGGCGCGTCTATGTCATTAGTCATTTGTCCTTTGTCGAAAACTAATGACCTTTCTATTAACGTATGAGTCAGTCCACCCCAAGCGGCAATTTTGCCACATTTGATCGACGCCGTACCTATCTGGCGTTCCTGGATGGGTTGTAGGATTGTCGCACCGTGTTTTTGAGCTAGGGCGATCGCGCCTTCGACATCTTCGATAGCAAAAGCGACATCTGCCACACCAGGTGGATATTGACGCAGAAATTCCGCTACTGGACTTGTAGGCAACAGGGGTGAAGATAGAAAAAAGCAGACATCACCACTTTTCACTACTTCTGTACAAGTGTGAAATGAACTGATGCGATCGTTGGTTACTGCTTGAAAACCAAGATGGCGTACAAACCAATCTCGCCAAACTTTAGCGTCTTCTACATAGAAATGAACGCGATCAATTTTCATAGATATTGAAAATCCAGCATAACAGTTTATATATCTGTAAATTTTGCCTTTTCTACTAGATTTTCACGTCTTTCCTAAGCAAGAATTATGTAAGCGTACTCCCGCTCTAAAAGAACAAATGACTATCAGGTTGAATGTTAATTTCCATTGGCACAGCCTGCGGTTCGGCAGAAAGAGCAAAGAAAATTGCATTGGCAGCAGTTTCAGGACTAAGCATTTTTTTTCGGTCTACTTTTAGGTTGACGTTATCCCAAAAAGGAGAATCTACCCCACCAAAGTAGAATAGCGTGAACTTGATACCAAAACGCTTGAGTTCCTCTGCCATGCACTTGCTAAAACCGACAACACCAAACTTAGAAGCCGAATAAGCCGCTGCCATCCCCATCGAATGCTTGCCCAGAATTCCTACAATATTACAGATGTGACCAGACTTGTGCTTTTGCATCTCTTCAGCAGCCGCCTGAGTGGTGTAAAAGCTACCTTTTAAGTTGACATCTAACATTTTGTCTAAATCAGCGGGTTCTAGGCTGTTGTAGGGTTTGAGTATACCAGCGCCAGCTGCATTCACTAAAATATCAATTTGACCAAACTCAGCGATCGTCTTTTCTATCAAAGTATCTACCTGTTTGGGGTCAGTAATATCGGTGGGAACAGTCAAAACTTGTCCTGGTAAATCAGCAGTCAATGTGGTTAAACGAACTGTATCTCTCGCAGCCAGTACCAACCGGACTCCGGTAGGCGCAAGTTTTTGTGTTAAAGCTGAACCAATACCACCAGTAGCACCAACGATAACAACAACTTTATCCTGCATTGTATTATTTACATTTCTTTACATCCTTTTACATAATACAGAATTACAGGCTCAGGTTGTACGTAAACATTCAGAAAGTATCTATTCAAAGAGTAGCGGCATTACCTCATATTCCTTGCCACTAGCCTTTAATGTAAATGTAGGAGATGATTCTAAATATTTGGTAAAATTGGAACCTAACTTTAATTTTTTAATAATTGAATTAGGAGATTCTCCAGTTATTTTCTGTAATTCTGTACCTAATTTAGACACAGACAATTTAGTTTGAGGAGACTTGGTTTGTATATCTTGAATAATTTTTAATAGTAATTTATCTAATGTTTTTTCATTAGGGATTTTTGCAGAATCTTCTTCTGGAATTGATTGTACAAATGAATTATCTATAATAGGGGTAATTTCTTCAATTTCTGGTCGCTTAGAATTAGATTTATTATTGATATTGGAGCTTTCTTGAAATAAACTTGCAATAGTTGTTAGCTTGTGTAATCGAGTATTGATTGATTCTTGTTCATTTTTAATTAAATCTTGAATTTGCTCAACCACTTTTTCCAAGGATGGAACTTTTGTTGCCATTGCTAAAGAATAATGAGTTAATTTGCCAGTATTCCGGTTTTCTATATGCAAAGTTTGCCCTTGTCTACGTACCCAATAGACAATTAATCCTTGGTTTTGGAGTTCATTGCAAAGGTGAATTAAAATTCCATCGCTAGAACAGACTAATATTTCTTTAACTGTTGGATAAGAGCGTACAATACAAGCCCCGAAAGCGATCATTTTTGCATCAGCACTATCCTTACCCTCTGGCACATGGACAAGTTGATAGCCACGGTTATATAGTTCAATATCTTGCTTTCCAATACTTGGATTTTTCCAGTTAGCAAATGCCATTTTAAATTGAAGAGGATATTTGCAGACACTAGCTAAAAATAATTCTGAATTAATATCTAATTTTAAGTTCTCTGCATCCAAAAGTAGAAGTGATATTCCTGTTTCTAATTGAGGTTTTATTTCAGTTATTTGTTGAATCTTTTGAATAAATTGGCTCAAAGCAGCAGATTCTAAGCAATCAGGCGATAATATCGTTTGCAGCAGTTGTTCAGCTAATGTCAAACTAAAAGAGCTAAGACTTTTCTCTGTGATTTTTTCTTCGGGCAGGTTTTTTAATAAAGAAAGTTCCGTCGTTTCAGCCGTAGATACTTTAGTATGTCCGTTGCTGTTAGCAAGCAAGTCAGTTTCTAAGGAACGAGAGAATACAGATTCTAGGAATTGTTTACCACAATTTTTGCAGAGGTAATTCTGCTTGTCATTCCGACGACCATTTTTACGATATGAAGTAGATTCGCACCGGGGACATTTCATTTTATGATTTAGGTGGTCTAGAGCAAATACTTGTCTTTAAATATATAGTATAAAAGAATACTGTCAATATGAGATTGCATTGCCTAACACCAGAAAAACTTAAAACAAGCGGAAATTCAATTTAACCCCTCATTTGTGCTTGCACTATGTATGAACTCTCTCAATAGCTAAAATAAAAAAAACACTTCAACCGACGCGAGCGAAAACATAGTCGCGGGTACGAGAGTCTACAGGGTTAGTAAAGATTTTATTGGTAGTACCAAATTCAACCATTTGAGTAATCCGATTTTCATTACTATAAAAGAAAGCCGTAAAATCAGATAGGCGAGCAACTTGCTGCATATTGTGAGTAACAATCACAATTGTCAACTCAGAACGCAAGTTATGGATCAAATTCTCGATTTTCATACTACCCATAGGGTCGAGACCTGAACAAGGTTCATCCATCAACAAAACGTTAGGTTTGACTGCTAAAGCACGGGCAATACATAATCTTTGCTGTTGACCACCAGAAAGCTCTAAAGCAGATTTGTGCAGTTTATTTTTCACTTCATCCCAAAGTTCGGCAGCTTTGATAGCAGATTCAACAATTCCATCTAATTCTACTTTCGGATGCCATCCAATTAACTTCACCCCATAAGCAACATTATCGTAAACGCTCATGGGAAAAAGATTTGGTTTGGGAAAAACCATACTAACTTGGCGACGTAAGCGATTGATGTTAACGCGACGCTCATAAATACTCTGCCCAAAAAATTCTACTTTTCCTTCAACCTTTACTTCTGCTTCTAATTCACTCATGCGATTTAACGATTTAAGAAAAGTAGACTTTCCACAACCACTAGAACCAATAATTGCCGTGACTTTGTTTTGGTAAATATCCATTGACACGCCTTCAACTATCTTTTGAGTGTCGTAAGAAAAGCTGAAGTTTTTGACTCTGATGGCTGGAATTAGTTTACTCATATTCCTAAAACGTGTGAAACAAAACCTGACTAGGTAAAGTAGTACAAATTAGCGCCGCTGTTTCACTATGTTACCCCCAAAAGGAGATATTCATGGAAATTACGTAACCATGCGGTAGCTATACAGCAAATAAACTGTTAGTCGATACTTATATTAAAGTTATGCTCCAAAATTTATCTTTTACAGGCTTTTTATACCACCTTTCACACCTCAACTATATACCATCCTTTCCGATCAAAAGGATTAGATATGATTCGATTTAAAATTAGCTATGTAGAAATCAAATCTGAATATCATATACTTTTCATGGGTAGTGAGGAGTTTATTTATTTATAAAGATAAATTAGTAACTTTTTTAAATTACACATTATGAGTATTCTCTAGTGCAAGATAGCTCGACAAAAATCAATAAGTCACGCTAGAACGTACCTTAACCGAAACGCCCGGAAATGTAGTCGCGGGTGCGGGGGTCTATTGGGTTGTTAAAGATTTGCTCTGTAGCGCCAAATTCAACCATTTGACCAATCCGACTTTCATCGGTGCTAAAGAAAGCCGTAAAATCAGAAACGCGAGCGGCTTGCTGCATATTATGGGTGACGATCGCAATTGTCAACTCAGACTGTAAACTGTGGAGTAGTTCTTCAACTTTCATGGTGGCGATGGGGTCAAGAGCCGAGCAAGGCTCATCCATTAGCAGAACTTTCGGCTTGACTGCTAAAGCACGAGCAATACATAATCTTTGTTGCTGACCACCAGAAAGCCCTAAAGCTGATTTATCGAGCTTATCTTTGACTTCATCCCAAAGAACAGCGCTGTGAAGTGCAGATTCGACAATTTCATCTAATTCTAATTTTGAATGCCTACCTGCTATTCTCATCCCGTAGGCAACATTTTCGTAAATACTGATCCCAAAAGGATTTGGTTTTTGAAACACCATACCAATTTGGCGGCGTAATCGATTGATGTTGACACGACAATCGTAAATATTTTGACCAAAAAATTCTACATCTCCTTCAACTTTGACAGGCCCTTCTAATTCGCTAATGCGATTAAGAATTTTGATGAAGGTAGATTTACCACAACCACTAGGGCCAATAATTGCGGTTACTTGGTTCTGATAAATATCTATTGACACCTTTTCAATAGCTTTTGTTGTCCCATAATAAAAGCTGATGTTTTTAACTTTGATAGCTGGAATTAGGTTACTCATACTTGCCCAAGGTGCGAAATAAAAATTTATAAAAACAGAATTCAGGAGTCAGATGAATATTATAGAATTCTCATTTTATTTTTCTCTGCCTAATAACTAAGCGAGAAAGAATACTGACACATAAAATTAAGCCGAGTAAAACTATAGAAGTAGTCCATACCAATTGACTTTTTTGTGGATCGGGGTCGTTGTAGAGGTTAAAAATTAATACTGGTAAAGAAGCTGTAGGACTTAACAATCCTTCTGACCAATCTAGACTAAATAAAGCAGTAAAAATTAAGGGTGCTGTTTCACCAGCTGCACGAGCTACAGCTAATAAAATGCCTGTAGTAATTCCGGGGATTGCAGTAGTTACAACAATGCGAAAAGTAGTTTGGAAGCGAGTTCCACCTAAAGCAGCAGAGGCGAGGCGTTGAGATGTAGGAATCAGTTTTAAGGATTCTTCTGTTGTCAGTATAATTACAGGTAGCATAATCACAGCTAAAGCAAAACCACCTGCGATCGCACTAAACCCTTTAGTTACCAAAACTATCACACCATAAGCAAACACGCCGACAACAATTGAAGGTACGCCTGTAAGAATGCTGGTGACAAAGCGAACAATACTAGCAACTGGGTTAGCTTGACCAAATTCTGCTAAGAAAATTCCTGTTATTATCCCTGTGGGAATGCTTAAAATAGCACCAATTACCACCATGATTATAGTTCCCAAGATGGCATTGCCAAAGCCATTATCAATAACTGCTTTGACAAACATTTCTGATTTGAGTCCAGATATTCCCCGGATAAAAATTTCCCACAAAATTGATAATAAAGGAATGAGTACTAGACCTGTAAGACCAAAGGCGATCGCATTCATTGCATAGGTGAATATTACTCGCTTTCTTGGCAGAGGGCTGCATAATTCTGCCGCCAAAAATTCATCTTTTTCTGATTGAATGTAACCACTCATAAATTTGACAAAGTTTGATTGATAAATGTCTTATTAACTGAGGTATTTGTAGTAATTTAAAAATGAGATAGTGTTATTTATTTTTTCTGCCAACCCACTTCACCAAGATGACAGCACCAATATTTACAGCTAAAGTCAACCCAAATAAAATTAATGCTAAAAAACTTAAAGCACCTATATGCAAACCTGGTTCAGCTTCAGCAAATTCATTAGCTAATACAGAGGGAATTGTATAAGCTGGATCGAGTAAAGAAGCGCTGATTTGAGCAGAGTTACCAATCACCATAGTAACAGCCATTGTTTCACCCAAAGCCCGTCCTAGAGCAAGCATTGCTGCACTGACTATTCCAGAAAATCCAGATGGTAGCAAGACTCGAAAAATTGTTTCCCAACGAGTGCCACCCAAAGCCATAGATGCAGAACGTAATTCTTTCGGGATAGCCATTAAGACATCACGACTAATTGCTGCCATTGTCGGCAAAATCATGATGGCAAGAATAACCCCGGCAGTCAACATATTAGTCCCAGAAGGATCTTCTGTATTAAACAGTGGTATCCATTTAAAAGTACTGGCTAACCACTTTTGGAGAGGTTCTAGAACTGGAATAAAGACAAAAATCGCCCATAAACCAATAATTACACTAGGAATTGCAGCAATTAATTCAACAACAAATGCTAGGATGATTCGCAGTGATGTAGGTAAGAAATTTTCACTCGTGACTAAGGCTACTGCTATTCCCACTGGAACAGCAAATAAAATAGCGATCGCACTACTTACCAAAGTTCCATAAATATAGGGTAATGCACCAAAAATCTGATTACCTGTATCCCAATCTTGTCCCCACAAAAACCCCATTCCAAACTGCTTAATGGCTGGTAGAGCTTCGTGTAAAATTACCCAAGTCATCAACAATAGTAGTGCAACGGTAATCACAGCAAAAAAGTATACTAGCCGTGTAAAACCTTGGTCAAACCAGAAATTTGTGCCGCTAGTAGTAGTTAGATTGAAATTTTCATCGCTGAGATTGGAATCATCTGATAAATTTGCCATTACAAATCAGTAAAATAGATTTTCCTTACTAGTAGAGCGAGTTATTAGCTCAGTCTGTCATTAGTCATTAGTCATTTGTCCTTTGTTATTTGTAATTACAAAGGACAAATGACCAAGGACGACCATAACAAAAATTCTCACAAACTCATTTAGGATTGCTATATTCAAAGCACCCTTCTTTTTTTAAGGGAATTGGGGAACTCTTGTGAGTAAGTCCTAAAGATTATAAATTAAGGCTTGACAGAGCTATTCACTGTCTGAAGCACTCGATTTGCTACATCAGATGGAATTTTGGTGTAATTAAGATCGTCGTTATACTGTTGACCGTCTTTCAATACCCAATTAATCCATTTCTTAATTGCATCAGCTTTAGCAGCATTAGCATACTGTTTGTAAACCATCATCCAAGTAAGACCAACGATAGGATAACCTTGTCCTGGATCTCCTATAAAAACGCGGTAGTTGTCTGGGAAAGTGACAGTTGATAAAGCTGCATTTGCAGATTCTAAAGAAGGAGCAACAAATTCTCCGTTCTTATTTTGTACCAATGCTGATTTCAGATTGTTTTTGACAGCGTAGCTATATTCAACATAACCAATAGAACCAGGAGTCCGAGCTACTATAGCAGCTACACCTGGATTTCCTTTGCCTTTGAGGACATTTGGCAGATTCCATTTTGGAGCAGTGTTAGTTCCAACTCTGCCTTTAAAATAACCGCTGATGGCACTCAAGTGATTCGTAAAAATGAAAGTTGTACCGCTACCATCGGCACGAACAGCAAATTTAATTGTTTGATTTGGTAGATTAACGCCTGGATTATCAGCTTTAATTTTCGCGTCATTCCATTTGGTAATTTGACCTGAATAAATTGCTGGTAATGTAGCGCGGGATAATTTGAGATTGTTAACGCCTGGAAGATTGTAAACAACAGAAACAGCACCGCCTGCTGTAGGTACTAAAATTGCACCATTCTTGACTTTAGCGATTTCATCATCTTTCATTGCAGCATCACTACCACCAAAGTCAACGGTTCCAGCGATGACTTGACGAATACCACCACCACTACCAATTGCTTGGTAGTTAATTTTTAAGTCTGGATATTTCTTCTTCACTTCACGAGCATAGCGTTCGTAAAGCGGAGCCGGGAAAGTTGCTCCTGCACCATTGAGAGTTTCAGCTTGTGCGATCGCACCAAAAAATGGACTAAGTGCAACAGAAGTTGTCACCATTGAAGTAGCAACGACACGATTCAATATGGCGGTCGAAAAAATCATATTACCTCTGATTAAAGGAATATTTAACTGCTGTAATTTCAGTCTTAAATAGGCTACATTTGGTATGGTTAAAGCTTATTTAACAATTGATGTGCAAGAAATTAAGATATATTTAAATATTCAATTAAAAATTTTTTATTATTGATTTTGATTGACTAAGTTATTTGATTAAAAATTAATAAAATTTTAAAGTTTAATTTAAATAATTAAAATTGAGTAAATCATTGCAATCTAAAAATTATCACTTCAATATTTATCGGTGAGTCCCTGGAATTGCACATCTAAACAGATTCAGGATCTTGCCCCTGATAATATCGCTCTTCTTGAGAAGGATGTTTTCCGTGGCAAGCATAAACACTATAGCCATCACCAAATTGAAGAGCAGCTTGCCCCTCCGCATGAAGCATATTTTCTTCATCAAAAGACAACTTACAAGGGCGATCGCAGACTATACAAACCTTTTCAAATTGGAATATTAAACCACAATGTTGAATGAATTCTTGAAGTACATTCCATTTTTTCTTGTCGTGTTGAAGCTTAAGAACTGAGATACAAAAATCTAACATACAACCCAAAATTGCCCATTCTGCTGGTCTATTCAGGTTATTTGTAAAGTATGAAATATCAGTAAATTCAAATTTAAGCTTGTCGAGATCGGCAATTAATTGATGTTCAAGACATCTTCCTGTATACGGAAAGTATGAAACTAGTGGATGACTCTCAGTTGAGTAGTACGGAAATTCAGGGTGTTGAATTTGGTTCCGCAATCTGATATAGAGATGCTTGTCAAGTTGTTGCGTTATTCCATGTAGAAGGTGATGTACCACTCTTTTAAGGAATTTGATGTGGATATCGCGCCCTAGATATGCCTTAAAGTTCTCAATAGTAAGAATATTCTCAATTGCGGTCATAGGATTGCTATAGAATAATATCTCAGGCTCAGGATAATCACTCACCGCATAAGCAGTTTTGATTATTGCTGCAACTTTTTCTTGCTCAATTGATTCAGTTGATATTTGTATCGATCGCCACTTATCTCTATAGATAGGAAGCATTGCCTCTTGTTCATCAGATAGTTCGGTGATGATGCGTTTTGGCATATATATTTTCAGTGTAAAAATAGTAAGTTAGGTTGAACAAAATATTTGTTATGCAGTCACCTTTAACCATCCAAAAATATCACCTACCGTCAACTGTAACCCCTGACAAAATTCTGGCACTGGTAAAACAGACTCAATTTCCTCAAAAGGTAAAGGTTGTTGTCCCGCAGGATAAGCAGCAATGAAGCGCTCATCAGGGTCAATTAACCAACCCATTTGAGTCCCGTGATTGAGAGCGTGTAAGATTTTTTTTGTAACTTTTGTATGGCTTTGTTCGGGGGAGAGAATTTCGATTATCCAGTCGGGTGCTGCGGAAAATGTATTGGCAATATCACCATTTTCGTCTACAGGAAGCCTTGCCCAAGAGAATACAGCGACATCGGGAACTATAGAACATCCTGCAAAAGTGCAACGTAATTCTGGAAAAGCCCAACCCATTTTTTGGACTTTGATAACAGAATTGATTGTGGGACAAAGTTCTCCTTGAATAGTGCTATGTTTTCCTTGAGGCATAGGTTTTGTAATGATTTTACCGTCGATGTATTCGCAATACGGTTTAGTTTCTGGTAGTGTGAGAAACTCTTCTAGAGTCAATATTTTATTTGATGTTTGTACCATGATTATCCTAACTTCAATTTATGATGATTTATTTACATAGTTAGTATTTACCTTATTCTAAAATACTTTTTAAATTTACCAATCAGCCGCCATTTAAATTATTTACTGTTTGCTTGCGGTTACAATACAGCACTAAAAGTATAAATAATCCTATCCCTGCCAGATATTTAATTGCATCAGGTACATTAGGATTAGGAGAGAAAAAGCCTTCGATCGCACCAGCAATAATCAACATTGGTACAATCCCAAATACTAGCTGCACCGCTTGATATCCATAGAATTTCAGTGCATCTCCACGGCGATATTTCCCAGGAAATAAAATTGCTCTTGCTAATAAAAATCCCGCACCCCCAGCAAAAAAGATTGCGGGTAATTCCAAAGAACCATGCGGAAATACAAAGGCCCAAAAAGGATAAGCCAGATTATTTTGACCGACTAAAGTACTAACAGCGCCAATTAATAAACCATTAAATACCATCAAATAGGCTGTGTATGCTCCACCTGTCATGCCACCAGCGACAGCCCCAAAAGACACCGACAAATTATTGATTGCGATGCCGCTGGATGCCAGAGGTTCAACACCGACAATTGAACCCATCCATAATTTATGCTCATCTCGCACTTTGGTAATCAAGCTTTCAGGTACAATCAAAGGCATAAAGCTGGGGTTTTGCCAGGAATACCACCAAGCCACTAGTGCGCCTAGTAAAAACAGTGTCGTGGCAGCAGCAATATATACAAATGTTTTCTGGACTACAGATGGTAATCCCCAACGATAAAATTCTAAGATTGCCTGCCATTCCTGCCGCCGCGAACCTTGGTAAATCTGCGTGTAAGCACGAGTTGTTAAAGATTGTAAACTTTGGATTAAAGTATTGCCGATTTGCTGAGTGCGGGCACGTGCCAAATCTGCCGCTACGGAACGATACAAACTCGCTAACTCTCTAATTTCTGCTGCTTGTAAGGACTTTAACCCTTTTTTTTCTATCTGCCTTAATAAAGCATCCAAACGCTGCCAATTCGGTTCTCGTCGCGCAATCCAACGTTGAATATTCATGAATTTTGGGAACACTGAGTTTAACTTAGCTTAAGATAGCCTCAAATCGATCTCCGTAATTTCAAGGGAAATTTAGCATTATGTCTGAAAACTTTGGATCTTCCGGCCAGATACAACCACTGAGTATCGGTAACGTTGTCAGTGCTGCGGTACGGTTGTATCGTTCTCATTTGAAGACTTATCTTAACCTAGCTGCGATCGCTCACTTATGGGTTCTAGTTCCTGTGTATGGTTGGGCAAAATATGCAGCCATTTCTGGACTCATTTCACGCTTGGCTTTTGGAGAATTGATTTACCAACCTGAAGGTGTTCAAACTGCCAGAAGCCATATTAATCCACGTCTTTGGTCATTTTTAAGAGTTGGTTTGCAAGTAGGTATATATTTACTGCTAATTTATATTGGATTAGCGATCGTGGGCGGTGTAGTAGCTAGCTTGATCGGAGTAGTATTAGGAGGAATATTAGGTACTTCAGGCGTTATAGTCATAACCACATTGGTAATAATTGTAACGGCAGGCATTATATTGTTAGGACTAACCTGGTTCTACTCCCGTTGGATAGTAGCTGAAGTGCCCTTAGCAGTTGAGGAAAATATCAATGGTGGCGAAAGTGTTGCCAGAAGTTGGGAGCTAACTAAAGCCTCAGTCTTTCGCATTCAAGGCATTGTTTTAGTTGGTTTTATCGTTACAATGCCGTTGGTGTTTGTATTAAACTATATACCTAGCTTATTTCTACTTAAGCTTGAGCCTGGTACTGCTATTTACTCAATTGTTAATCTTATTTCTGTGATTGGCAGCTTGATCGGTGGAGTTTTAGTCATGCCATTTTGGCAAGCACTAAAAGCTGTTTTATACTTGGACTTGCGTAGTCGGCGTGAAGGTCTAGGTTTGCAATTACGAGAACCTCCCTCGCAAGATTTTCGTTAACTCAATACCTTAATCCAACTCTATTAATTTTGAATTAGTTAAAATATGCGCTTTTTTAATCGCATCACATTCCAGACTCCAGAAAGTGTAGAGTTGGAATTCACTCTAGCGGGAATCGGTAATCGAGTTTTGGCACTCTTGATTGACTATACAGTGTTGGGTGTAACTTTGCTTCTGTTTGTCCTTACTTGGAGTGTCTTCTCGACACAGTTGTTAAATTTTGTTGAATATTTTTTTAAAAATTTAACAAGTTTAGATATTTGGCTGTTAGCAATTTTCTTTATTATCGCCTTTGCAATTTACATCGGCTATTTTGTATTTTTTGAAACCTTATGGTTTGGAGAAACTCCTGGTAAACGGTTTGCTAAAATTCGTGTAGTTCGAGATGATGGCAGACTGATCGGGTTACAACAAGCAACGCTACGTGCTTTACTGCGACCCTTTGATGAAACTTTGTTTATCGGTGCGTTTTTAATTATGTTGGGTAGCCGTGAAAAGCGCTTAGGTGATTTGGCTGCTGGCACAATTGTAATTCAAACCCAAGCACCCACTGCATCTGCAAAATTGACAATTTCGGAACAGGCAAAAGGACTTCACGAACAGTTAATCGAAATTGCTGATTTCTCGCAATTGATGCCAGATGATTTTGCTGTTATTCGTGAGTATTTACAGCGACGCGGTGCAATGTCGTTAAAGGCAAGAACCTCACTATCTCTAAAGCTAGCCGAGCAAGTTAAAGCTATTATTAATTTAGAAAAATTGCCAGAAGCTGTTACGCCTGATGTATTTTTAGAAGCAATTTACCTCGGTTATCAACAACCGAAATTTTAAGCTAATTACTAATGAGTAGTCAGTAGTCAGTGAATGGAAACTACTGACTACTAATTAAGGGACTTTCAAATAAAAAAATATCCAACTATTTATTGTGGGATGGGCGACACGAGCGCCCAGTAACCAAAGGCGGGCAAGATGCCCACCCCACAAGATTGGATAATTTATTTCTTGGAAGTTCCTAATTACTTAAAAATCCAAAATCGGCCAGTCTGATTCACGATAATAACGTGTCATGTTGTCAAACTTTCGTAATTCAACACGATCGATCGAGAATTCTGGCAAATTCAACAGCCATTGTTCATTCAATTGAGAAAGCATTGTGCTGAAGTTTATGCGGTCTAGGTCAGATGGAACCTCCCCAAAATAGGCTAATGTAACATGGGCTGTGAAGTGATAATGCTGCTCAATACCCAAAGCAATTAACTTGGGATTTTGATAAATTGTTCGGCGAAATTGAATAATTTCCTCGTAACAGCGTTCATCTTGGGGGACTAAACAAATGGCTATGGCTCTTGGCATCAGTATTAGTCCCAGCATTTGCCATTTAATTGGATGACTTCTGTTTGTCATCAATTGTTGATATTTTTGAAATATTTCAGCTAAACAAGAGTGTAACTCCTCGTCAAATTTAGGATTATTTTCGTAGGCATCAAGGTAAGCATTGTCCCAAATTAAATCCGCTAAAGTCAGATGGAAGCTAGCAGGAGGTACAGGTACAATCAAATTACGGTTTACAGGCAACTGCAAAAGTTCCTGTTGATAAGTCTGTAATTTGGCATAGAAAGCAGAATTGTGTGATTCTTCTTCTGCCGGCGGGGTAATTAGCGTATAGCCAGGAAAGGATGCCGCTTGTCTCAACCCAGAATTTAGCTGAAATTTAGAAGATTCCTGAATATGCTGGGCTTGGGATCTGTAGGCTTCTGGCAGCGTCAGTCTTGCTAACCGATTTAAGTAAGTTTGATAGTTGTCGTCCAATCTTCATAGCCTCACGCTCTCACTTGATAGATTTTAGGGAAAATTACCTTGATTAAGAGAATGATTTCAAAAGTATTTAATCTTTAGGAGTTGGGAGTGGGGAAGAAGCAGGGGAGCAGGGGGCAGTTCTTGCTGGGGGAGAATAAAAATTACCTCTTTCCCCTCTGCTCCCCGCTCCCTGCCCCTTGTCCTCTTTCCAATGCCCAATGCCCATTTAGAGGTTTTTCTATGCCAATCTATGTTTACTGGGGTGAAGATGATTTTGCGATGGAAAAGGCGATCGCACTTTTGCGCAATCGCGTCCTCGATCCTCAATGGACAAGTTTTAATTACACTGCATTCTCCCCAGATCGAGCTGATGCTGCTATCCAGGCGTTAAATCAAGCGATGACGCCGACTTTTGGCGCTGGTGGGCGTTTGGTATGGCTGATAAACACTACTCTGTTTCAGCACTGTCCAGAGAACGTGTTGGCAGAATTGGGGCGATCGCTAAGTGTCATTCCCGAAAACTCATTTTTATTGCTCACCAGCCGCAATAAGCCAGATGAACGCCTCAAATCCACGAAATTGTTAAAACAGTTTGCTACCGAATTCCGAGAATTTCCTCTCATTCCACCTTGGAAAACAGAATTACTGGTGCAATCTGTTAATCAAGCAGCCCAAACAGTGGGCGTGAAACTGACTGCCAATACTTCCCATCTGTTGGCAGAAGCCGTAGGAAATGATACACGGCTTCTTTACAATGAGTTAGAGAAATTACGGCTATATGTCCAAGATAGCAATCAGCCTTTAGACACAGATACTGTTACAAAGTTAGTAAGAAATACTACCCAAAATAGCTTACAATTAGCAGCAGCAATCAGAACAGGAGATACAGGTAAAGCTTTGACAACACTAGCAGATTTGAGCAATGCTGACGAGCCGGGATTACGGATAGTTGCGATACTGATTGGACAATTTCGCACCTGGCTGTGGGTGAAGATTATGATAGAAAGTGGTGAACGCAATCAACAAGCGATCGCTCTTGCTGCTGACATCGGTAATCCCAAACGAATTTACTTCTTACAGCAAGAAATTAAGCTGCTTTCTGTGCAACAGTTAATCTTTTGCTTACCCCTACTGCTGGAATTAGAGGTTAGCCTTAAGCAAGGAGCATCAGAAATGTCAACACTCCAGACAAAAGTAATCGAACTTTGTCAAGTATGCCGAGGAAATTGACAATCAAATATAAAAGCTTAATCTATTGAGCAGTTCCTGGAACTTCCAACTCTGAAAATAATTCAAAGTTCTTATAATATCCCTGATGTAGTTTCGTGTCATACACTATATGAAGAAAATTTCTGATTTAATTTCCGGAACTGGCCGAAAGCGAACCCTGTCGCGATCGTTATTTTTCGGTGCGATCGCTACTGCAAGTTTGATTTTCAATGGTTTTTCATTGAGTTCTAAAGCTGACGCTCAAACTCCAGCACCAATAGTTAACAATACTGAAATCGACAGTTACGCTCAAGCTGTGCTAGCAATGGAGCCAGCCCGTCAAAATGCTTTTGAAGAAATTAAAAAACTTATTGGCAATGGAGAAATTCCTCAAATTGTTTGCAACGATTCTAATAGCATAAATGGTCTTCCAAAGAAGGCTCAAGATATCGCAGTTAACTACTGTAACCACGCTCAAAAAATTGTCGAAGATAATGGTTTAAAATTTGAACAGTTCAATAAAATTACTATAGAATTACAAAATAATACTATTTTAAAAAGGCAGGTTTACAATACCCTATTACGCCTGCAACAACCTGCTGAGTCTCGATAAGTAGAAGGGGCTACTTCAATTAAGGCACTTAGTAAGAAAGTGGCTAATTACTATGGGAATCAAAACTCAATTATTCGGACATTATCGTAGTCCTATTTGATTCATGAGAATATAGATAAGGCAACGAACCTCTTTCTCTAGGAGACATAGGGGTGAATTTAATTCATATTCCCCAATGCCCCACTTCTAAGTCCGTCCTAATACTATTCGGTTAAGGCAAGAGACGCGATGAATCGCCGTCTCTACAATAATAATTGGTCTTTCGTAATAGCATCATTTGTCAACGTTGCGGCTGGAATTCTCTTTTGTTCTCACATCCTCGTGGGGCATACTGATGTCGCTGACTAAACTCCAGGGGGTGGGGGCAGAGGGGCAAAAGAGCCGAGGTGGGCATTCTTCAGAAGTGGTAGTTTGACGATAAACGTCGCTCCTTGTTCTTTGCCTGGGCTATCCGCGCGGACAGTACCGCCATGTAATTCTACTAAATGACGGACGATCGCTAATCCTAGTCCTAATCCACCATAGATTCTAGTACTAGAACTATCAGCTTGACGAAAGCGATCGAAAACGTAAGGAAGAAAATCAGGACTGATACCAATGCCTGTATCAATCACCTGAATTTGGGCATATTTATCCGTTGTCTGTTGTTTTTCTTGTCCGCTAACCACTGACAATTGCAACTCTACCCTTCCGCCAACGGGGGTAAATTTGATGGCATTGGATAGGAGATTCCAGATGATTTGTTGCAAGCGCTCGAAATCGCCGGAAACTAAATATTGAGAATTTTTACTCGGCTTGCTGTCATTTGAATGTTGATTAGTTTGGGATTGTGCTGCTGGAAATTCGAGATTTTCGTGATTAACTCCTAATTCCCATGAGGAAATTAGGGAAAATCTCAAATCGATTTCCTTGGATTGAGCGGCTAAACTAACAGTCTTGATGGCTGACTCAATTATGGGAACCAAATTACAAGTACGGATATTGAGGCGTAACTGACCTCTACTCATCCGCGATATATCCAGCAGGTCTTCAATTAACTGGGTTTGCGCTTTGGCGTTGCGCTCAATTGTCTCCGTTGCTCTAGCCATTTGGCTATCACTGAGCTTGCTTCGTTGCAGTAATTGCGCCCAGCCAAGGATGGCATTGAGGGGCGATCGCAATTCGTGCGATAATATCCCTAGAAACTCATCCTTCATCCGGTTGGCTTGTTGTAACTGCTCAGTTTGTTGTTGCAAAGAAGCAATTAAACTAGCCCGTTCCATTGCGATCGCTATTTGGTCGCATACTGCTTGCATCATCCCTTTTTGATTGTCGGTGAAGCTTAACCGAGTGCGGCTGCCAAAAGAAAGAGTACCCAACAACCGTCCTTGGGCGATTAATGGGTATGCATAATAAGCTGTAATTCCTAAAGAACGAATCAATTCTGTTTTCGGGTCAATTGATTGCTGCACATTCTCTACAGCAATTGCACAACGCTCCTGGGCGACAGTCCCACAAACCGCTTCACCAAATTCCAAGGACTCGATTTGCTTTGCTATCTCCTGGGAAAAGCCGCTGTAAGACTGTAGCCGCATTAGCTGAGAGTTATCCTCAACCAAATAGTTAAAGTAAATATCTAAACCAATTTGGTCTCTTAGTTTTTGGTAGAAGCTATCGATTAGTACTACTGGTTGCTGACTCGATAATAAATCGTTGGCTGTGTCAAATAGTAGCTTTAACCTTTTGTAACTTAATGAGAGGGCTTTTTGTGCATCCTTGAGGTTGCTGATTTCTTGGAACACCAAGATACAGGTAGCCGGATGACCGTGCATTGCTGGCAAGGTATCAGCAAATACTAGTATAGATAGCACGCCAGCGGGAGTGTGCCAGTCCACCTCCAATCCATTCAGGCGTTCGCCACGGGAAACCCGTACTCCTGGCATCAGTTCATTGGGGATGCGATCGCCAGCGGCATCTGTATAGTAGTAAGCTGTGTGATAATCTTCGGCGGGTATCCCTTTGGGAAATTCGCCCCCAGCTAATTCGTCAGCAGAGCGATTGGCAAAAGTTACCCGCGCCGTTCCTGGTTCGATAAACAGCAATGGTCTTGGCATCAGATTTAACACATCCTCTAGCCATTTCTGCTGATTTAGGAGTACTTCTTCTGCCTGTTTGCGCTCCGTAATATCTAAAAATGTGCCAACGCTGCCTCTGGTTTTACCCTCTTCGTCAAACAAGGGTGCAACGTACTCCAACAGCTTGACAATTTTGCCATTTTCATGAATTACATCAAGTTCATAATTGATAACCTCAACACCATGAGCAGCAGAGTACTGCATTGGGAGTTCTTCTGTTGAAAGTTCCCTTCCCTGGCGGTATACTTTAAAGCTTGTAGGTTTTTCATCCAAGGGAGCGGTAAGGGAAGCATTTGTATCTGACGATATCCCCAACTGCTTGGCAAAAGCAGGGTTGACCTTGATATTTTGGCATTTTGGATCTTCGGCAATGCCAATTCCAATGGGAATTACCTCCAACAAAGTTTGTAATTCAGTAATGCGGCGCTGTAGATCCCTGTTTAGCTGTAAGATTTGTTCTTGGGTCTGCTTTTGCTTGCTGATGTCGCGAGTCACAGTTGCTAAGGCAATTGGCTGACCTGTTTTGTTATCTGTAACAGTGAAGACGTTGTAATCAACTGGTATCGGTTGACCTGTTTGCAGATGCCGGAAGCAGAATTCTCCCTGCCAGCGTCCTTCTGATAGTACAGTCGGCAGTATATATTTTTGAAAATAAACTTTGTCTTTGGGCATGAAGTAATCTAATACTGCTTTTTGTCTTACTTCATTCAGGTTGGCAAACCCTACCAACTTTTGGCCTGCATCATTTATGTAGAGTAATTGACCCTCAAGGGTGGCAATGCCGATAAAGTCAGAGCTATTTTCTACCAGCAATGCTAATTTTTGTTGTTCTGCTTCTGCTTGTTTGCGTTCGCTCAAATCGAGGATAAAAGCTACTGATTCTTCGCGGTTTTCTCCTAGCAGCACGTAACCAACTAAAATCGGGATACGGCTACCATCCTTACGAATAAATTCTTTCTCGTAGGGCGTACAAGCAGCGTTGGTGTTTCCTTGGGCTTCAGCGATACCTTGCTCGTCTAAATATAAATACTCTGGTGGTGTGAGATTGCGCCAACTTAACTTACCAGCTAACAAATCTTCCCGCGCGTAACCAATCATCCTTAAGAATTCGTCGTTTGCCTGCTGGATACCGCCATACACATCGCTAAAGAGGATACCGATGACGTTAGCATCTACAAAACTCCCTAGTTTAGCTTCATAGGTTCTCAGTGCTTCTTGAGCAAGGTCGCGTTGATAGCTGAGGCGTTCAATAACCCTGGCACTTTGCCAAATCAAAATAGTAAAAATTACAATCAGAACGATCGCAAATACCGATACTGCAAATGCCGGATCGTATTGTCCTGCTCGTTGTCCTTCGACAATTACCCACCCTAATATAAAAGGTACTGCGATCGCGGCAACTAGTAAACGACGTGCAAGTAAGCCGCCGTAACTATCACTTGTAACTACCTTCATTAAGCCATGTTCTGCCCGCGCCCACAGAATACCTATACTTAGGAAGAGGAACAACATCGCTGTGTGTAACGCCATTGATGTTGTATAAGGGGCGAGTCCGTAGAGAACTTTCACTTGGTAGGCATAGCCCATCAGCGCTTGAAAGGAAATTAAAGTAGCAATCAGAGCAATAATTTGGGCATACCAATAACTGCGGTGGGTTTTTAGATGAATCAGAATCTGTAGGGCGACACTGACCAGGATAAAGTTCAGTCCTGTGTTCGCCCCCATTCGCCCCGGATGCAATGTCGCTATACTAGTTTGCGAATCACGGAACACCAACTCATCAATGCCCAGATTCCAACCGAATATATATTGACACAGAGTAAGCGCCGCAATTGTGGTGACAGCTATTGCACAGACCTGAGAGATTAGAAAAGTAAGTACGGGCAAGGAGGCTGTAGAACTGTGCGGGTAATTTTGAATTCTTCTTTCCCCCCTGCTCCCCTGCTCCCCTGCTCCCCTGCCCCCCTGCTCCCCTTTTAAAAATAGCCACAGCGACACACCACACAACACAAAACAAAGCGCTGTGTTGACTTTCATCGTGGCAGGACTACCAGGGAAGCCGCGCTTAAGAACTTCAATACCAAGACACCAGCCAACTAATACCAAGCTACCAACAAAAACAGCGATCGCACTTGCGACTCTTGCCACAAGTGCATTTGTAGAGATTTTAAATCTATCTTGCAGCCGCAAGCGGTTAATATTTAACATTGAGTGTTCTCTAACCGCATCTATCTAGCGTAGTAAACTTACGTATTTCTTACGAGCTAATCATTCATGTTCCTTGTATTTTAAATTACACTTCCGCTGCTTTTTCATCTACCTCTATGCATATTTTTTCGTGCATAATTTAAAATAAAAAATAATGGTGGCTCAAAAACCACCATTACGAGTATTTCAGAATTGCAGACTATGTGGCTTACCGTCATCTTGAAAGCGTTGCTCTCCAACACCAACAAGCTCTACAATCGCTTCGCGTGTTGGAGGTGTCCACTTTCCAACTCTTGCTGCAATTTCCACTACTGTTTGGCTTGCCTGGGTAAATACACGGATGTTAGTTATTGAGTGGTTATTATCTTGATACTTGCTTGTCTGTCCATCATCTTCAAATAACTGATATTCGTTGTTACCAGGCCAAATTCGTAACCGAATCTGGTCGAGTGGCGATTCATCAACGTATTGCCTGACAGGTTGCATAGGAACGATCGCACCGCTACCGACATACAATGGCATTCTTTCTAATGGTGCATGAGCAAGAATGTGAATCGGGCCTTCATAGCGATCGCCACTCCACCAATCATACCAAGTGCCAGCGGGTAAGTAGACAGCTCGATGCTCCACTCCAGGGCGGTAAATTGGTGCAGCCATCAGCGATGCACCTAGCAATACTTGATCGTAGAGGCTATAGGTTTTCGGATCGTTGGGGAAATGATATAATAAAGGTCTTAAAATCGGTGCGCCCGTGGTTGCCGCTTCCCAGAAAAGACTATAAATATAGGGAAGTAATTGGTAACGTAGATTAATGTATTCTCGACAGATATTTTCAACGCGATCGCCAAATACCCAAGGTTCATGACGAGCAGTAGACATTGCCGAGTGACCGCGCATCAATGGGTAAAGCATTCCTACCTGCATCCACCGAGCGAATAATTCAGCAGTGGCATTACCAGCAAACCCGCCAATATCGCAACCCACAAACCCCACACCCGAAAGTCCCATGTTACAAAGCATCGGCAGAGACATTTCTAAATGCTCCCACAACGATTGGTTATCTCCCATCCACACAGAAGACCAGCGTTGCACACCAGCATAACCCGATCGCGTTAACACAAAAGATCGCTGTGAACTTCGATGCCGTTGCAACCCTTCATAAGAAGCTTTAGCCATCATCAACCCATACAAATTATGCACTTCTGTATGAGTTACATCAATTCCTAATTTTGAATTTTGAATTTTGAATTTTGAATTTTCTCCTCCCTGCGGTGCATCTAGAGGAAACCAAATCTTTTCTCCATCATCGCCGAAAGGGCGATCGTTTATGGCAGGTTCATTCATATCATTCCAAATTCCTGCCACACCAATATCAGTTAGGCTTTTGTGTAAATCAGCCCACCAGTTACTCACATCAGGACGTAAAAAATCAGGAAAAACAGCTTTCTCAGGCCAAACATAGCCGTGAAACAAGGTACCATCAGCTTTACGCACAAAATAATCGTTTTCTATTCCTTGGTCAAAAACATGATAATTACCTTCTGGTTCATACTTCACACCAGGATCGATAATTGTGACTGTTTTGAAACCATCTTCTGCTAAATCACTAATCAGTTTTGCCGCGTTGGCAAAGCGTTGAGGACTCCAAGTAAACACTCGATAGCCCCGCATATAGTCAATATCCAAGTGAATAACATCGCAGGGAATGCGGCGTTGACGAAATTCCTTTGCTAGTTCTCGCACAACGTTTTCTGATTCGTAACTCCAACGGCATTGATGATAACCTAGCGCCCATTTCGGCGGTAATGGCATTCTCCCAGTTAGCTGAGTGTAAGTCTCCAATATTTGGGCTGGTTCAGGGCCGTAGATAATGTAATAATCCAATTCACCGCCACGAGTTTCCATCTTCCAAATACCTGGTTGTTCAGCACCGATATCGAACTGACTCCAAAAAGTGGTGTTGAAAAAGATGCCATAGCTTACCTGCGGACGCAAAGCCATAAAAAATGGAATTGCCTGGTACATTTCATCAGTTAGTGAATCATAATCTAAGGCATCCGTTGTCCAGTTAGTTTTTACTTCGCTGAGTTTATCCAGAAAGCCAGTACGTTCACCAAAGCCATAGAAATGTTCGTCGGCGGCAATTTCCTTCCACCCTGCAACTGCACCCATCCGCCAACCCATTCCCATATCCGCATCTTGGGCGAAGGGACGATTAGCTTTCTCAAAACAGGTGATGCGACACTTTTCCCGCTGAACGCACACCCGAATCTGTGCTGTTTCAATTTCGATTGTTGCTTCAGTTTCGCGCACTGCAAAAGGTGTTATTGTCCATTCTGCATCATCTGGCGTTACTGCCCAAGAGCGACGAGGCATAAATTCCCCATTGGGTGCGAAACGCACGCGGATTAAATTTGGAGTAAGTACACTGATAGTCAGGCGTGAGTCGCCACAGTCAAAATTAACAATATTATTTTCCCAAGTTACAGTTTTTACATTGCTAATAGTTGTCCAAGCTTGGTTAGTTGTGGGTAGTTTTCCGAAATATTGCGGCATATCAGTTATTTAGCAGGTAAACACTTATCCGCATTCATGATTACAGAGATACTCACCCTCAAACTCTTTCTTTCGCTAGAAGTTGCTGAAAGATGAGCAGATATTTTTTACCAAAATTGTTTTTATAATGTACAAATTTGTGCATTGGTCTTTCAAGACACGATCAATCGCGTCTCTACATTATGGTTAAAATTGCATAATTTAAACGAATTTTCTGGAATAAGCTAATGTAATAATGGAGATTATTTACTGTAGTACACAAGGAGGACGAACTATGACTGAATTACTAGCAGTCCGGGTTACTTTGACCATCCCAACTCAAAGAACGCAAGGCGCAGAGATTCTGTTCAGTCCTCTTTTCTACAGGAATGAAAACTAGAATTCACAGACATTCTGGTGTGGGGAGTTCTCCTGCATAGAAGTGTCTTCCTCTGTGGAACCTTGTGCAAAACAAGTAGCACACATCGAGGAAACATCAATGAATTTGGATTATTTAGGCTGGAGTGACTTTTTTGCTCGCAGTTTTGAACCCTATCGCTTACAAGGATTTAGCGTTGGTAGGGTTGCCATTGAATACAGAAATACTTACACCCTCTATAGCGAACAAGGGGAACTTTCAGCAGAAGTTTCAGGTAAATTGCGGCATCGTGCTTCTCAACCACAAGATTTTCCCGCCGTTGGAGATTGGGTTGTGATTAGTGTCAGAGAATCTGAAGGACGAGCCACTATCAACGAGATTTTACCCAGGAAAAGCAAATTTTCTCGCAAGACGGTGGGTAGTAAAACAGAAGAACAAATTGTTGCAGCAAATATTGATACAGTCTTCTTAGTCTCAGGATTGGATGGCGATTTTAACCCAAGAAGAGTTGAGCGTTATTTGATTCTGGCTTGGGAAAGTGGTGCAAATCCGGTAATTGTGTTAAACAAAGCAGATTTGTGCAACTCTCTAGAAGAGTATTTAACCCAAATAGAAGCAGTTGCTTTGGGTGTACCAATTGCAGTTTTAAGTGCCACCAATCATCAAGGATTGGATGCCTTAAAACCTTACTTGCAACCAGGACAGACAGTTGCTTTGTTGGGATCTTCTGGTGTTGGTAAATCCACCATCACCAACCAACTGCAAGGTGCATCAGTGCAAGTTGTGCAACCAGTACGGCAAGGTGATGACCGAGGTAGACACACAACAACTAATCGTGAGTTGATTTTGCTCTCTACTGGCGGATTAATTATTGATACTCCAGGAATGCGGGAAATCCAAATTTGGGCAGGTGATGAAGGTTTGCAAGAAACTTTTGCAGACATCGAAACCTTGGCGCAAGATTGCCATTTCCGCAATTGTCAGCATCATAACGAACCGGGTTGTGTTGTGCAGCAGGCTTTAGCTGAGGGAGAACTTGATTATTCCAGGTTTCTTAGCTACCAAAAGTTACAAAAAGAACTCGACTACCTTAACCGCAAACAAGACCAAAGGGCGCAATTAGCTGAGAAAGAACGATGGAAGAAGATTCATAAATCCATGCGAAATCATCACAAGCGCTAGTTGCACAGGTGTCAGTATCGAATGGCACTAACAAAAGGTAAATTGTCGAGGTAGCAAGGGGGCAGGGGAGCAGGGAAGCAGAGGAGCAAACAAGAGGAGGGGGAACTTTTGAGTAAAGTGCTTTGTTGCATCTTTCCCCTCTACTCCTCTGTAACCCTTATGCTGCCTACTATACGGCTTAAGTTAGTGCCAGTTTAACGACCAGTCATTTGCTCTAGCTTTTCGGGATACCGAGCGCCTTGCACCTCGATCTTGGAGGCAGCGTCATCGATGTCACGCAGATCGTCGGGTGTGAGTTCGACTGAGACTGCCCCGATGTTTTCGTCCAAGCGATGCAGCTTTGTGGTGCCTGGAATCGGAACAATCCACGGCTTCTGGGCAAGGAGCCAGGCGATCGCAATTTGAGCAGGTGTCGCTTGCTTTTGTTCGGCGATGCTGCCGAGCAGATCGATCAGGGCTTGATTCACCTTGAGAGCCTCCTTAGTGAAGCGAGGCAGGGTGCTGCGGAAGTCGGAACTGTCAAAAGTCGTGCTTTCGTCGATCTTGCCCGTGAGAAAGCCCTTGCCCAAAGGGCTGTAGGGGACAAAGCCGATGCCAAGTTCCTCCAGGGTCGGTATCACTTCCGCTTCAGGCTTTCTCCACCACAGTGAGTACTCGCTCTGAAGTGCCGTGACGGGCTGAACCGCGTGGGCGCGACGAATCGTTTGCACTCCTGCTTCCGAGAGTCCAAAGTGCTTCACTTTACCTTCCGCAATCAGTTCCTTCACTGCTCCGGCCACATCTTCGATCGGCACGTTCGGGTCAACCCGGTGCTGATAGAGCAAATCGATCGCTTCCACCTTGAGTCGCTTAAGCGAACCTTCCACGACTTCCTTAATATGCTCCGGTCGGCTATTCAGTCCGGGTGAACCCTTCATCCCACGCGGATCGGAATTCGGACTGATATCGAACCCGAATTTGGTGGCGATAACCACTTGGTCGCGGAAGGGAGCGAGGGCTTCACCCACCAGATCTTCGTTTAAGAACGGGCCGTAGACCTCGGCGGTGTCAAAGAATGTAATACCGCGATCGACGGCAGCCCCCAGAAGGGCGGTCATCTCCTGTATGTCTTTGGGCGGGCCATAAGAAAAGCTCATTCCCATACAACCAAGCCCGATCGCTGAAACTTCTAAGTTGCTGTTTCCAAGTTGGCGCTTTTGCATTTTTTGCACTCCTGTCTTTGAATTAAAGGAATTAGAGAACATATTCTTCACGAGTCAATCGCGATCGTCACCATTACTCCGTCACCACTTCATTCAGGCATTTCAACGCATTCAGTGTTCGGGGATATCCCACCCAAGGCAACAATTGTGTAATCAGATCCAGTAGTGTGTCTTTGCCGTTTCCGACATTCAGGTTGCCTTGAATGTGCCCCTTTATCTGCGATTCAACCCCGCCCAGAGCTATGAGGATAGACAGTGTAATCAGCTCCCTTACTTTGATGTCTACCCCATTGCGAGTGTAATAATCGCCAAAGCAATTGGCAGACAGAAACCTTTGAATGTGTAGCTGGTCTTTGGGCGATCGCTCATACATTTGATCGATCGTCTCGCCAAACACAGCTTTCTGTATTGCCAGCCCTTTGTCGTAGCGTGTTTCCGGGTTGGTGGTCGATTGCCCTTCTAAAGGTAATTGAATGCCCCTGTTGGACATCACTTCATTCGTGGCATGGACGAAATCAAATGCTTTTGCCATACCCACGTAAGGTACTGACTGATACAGGATCTCTTTGATTTCAATCGGCGTTACTCCAACATTGAGCGCAGCGTCCACCATAAGCCTGTATTCACTTACTGCTTGGCTGCCGATGATAGATGCCAGAATCAGCACGACTCTTGTCTTTGTATCCAGCTTGCTCTGAACAATTACTTCGTCGAAGGCGAAGTTGTCAAAGACTTCGATCAGTTCCGGGTCGGTTACTTTCAGGGTCGATTTGTGGTTTGGAAATAGTTTCTCATGGTTTTTATGTGCCGCTTCACTTATCCTTATAAAGTCCTTCTGCGGTGTATTTGTCATCCGCACCTCCTTCTTTGAGTCACAGTTCTGTGTCCAGCGATTCCGTCTATAATCCCGTGCGCTTTTCCAATTCTTCTGGATAGCGATCGCCTTCTACTGAAATTTGCGCTAATGCCTTGGTTATTCAGATTTCAGGGATGCCATATCAATCACGAAGCGGTACTTCACATCGGACTTGAGCAGGCGATCGTAGGCTTGGTTGACCTTTTGGATGGGGATAACTTCGACATCTGCGGTGATGTTATGTTCGCCGCAAAAGTCGAGCATCTCTTGGGTTTCCGGGATGCCGCCGATGTTCGAGCCAGAGAGATTGCGGCGGCCCATAATCAGGCTAAATGCCGAAACATCAAGGGGAATCGGGGAAGCGCCGACTAGGGTGAGATTGCCATCGAGGTGGAGCAGGTTGAGATAAGCGTTGATGTCGTGCTTGGCGGAAACGGTGTCGAGGATGAAATCGAAGCTGCCAGCGTGTTTCTGCATCTCTTCGGCATTGCGGGAAACGACCACTTCATCGGCACCCAGTCGGAGCGCGTCTTCTGTCTTGTCGGCTGAGGTGGTGAAGACGACAACGTGGGCACCAAACGCACGGGCGAACTTCACGCCCATGTGTCCCAGTCCCCCAAGACCGACTATGCCAACTTTCTTGCCTTTGCTGACGCCCCAGTGACGCATGGGTGAATAAGTTGTGATTCCAGCGCAAAGAAGCGGTGCAGCTCCAGCGAGATCGAGGTTGGAGGGAACGCGCAGCACGAAGCGTTCATCAACGACAATGCTATCGGAGTAGCCGCCGTAGGTAACACCTCCAAGGTGCTTGTCTTTTGAGTTGAAGGTGAGGATCTGATTCGGACAGAAATTCTCAAGGCCAGCTTTGCAATTAGGACAGGTACCATCCGAATCCACCAAACAACCGACTGCCGCGAGGTCGCCGGGCTTATACTTGGTAACTGCCGAGCCGACTTGGGTAACACGTCCGACAATCTCATGACCGGGGACAATCGGGTAGTTCGTGGACATGAAATCACTCCACTCATTACGCACTGAATGGAGATCGGAATGGCAGATGCCACAGAAGAGAATTTCGAGCTGTACGTCGCGATCGGTTGGATCGCGCCGCTCGATTGTGTCGGAAGCTAGCGGTGCAGTCGCATTGACTGCGGAGTAAGCTTTGGCGTTGTACATAAATTGATGCTCCAATCTAGAATATGTCTACTCGGTCTTGAATCTGTTTTAGTATTGTTCGTCGCTGACCTTTTCCATCCAGTCCACGAGCTTGCCGTCGAATACCTCCTGAGTGGCGATATCAGTCATCGCCGTTGGCGGTGAAGGTGGCGACAATGCTTTGTTGTACGTTTAGGGTTTGATCGGTTTGGCGACTTGATCCCATTTCGGTGGCTGTCCCAATCGTAGAGATTGAGCATTTATCGCTTCTCTATCAATAGGGATGGATTTTTTCAGAAGCAAGGTTAGCCTTGATGCCGTTTTGGTTATCAGTAGGTGAGTTTCTTACCCAATCAAAACTGAGTTTTTTATTAAATAAAAATCTAGACGCTTGCAAGAAGCCGGAATCGTTTTTGATTGCTTTAGCTTTATCTTAGGCATTTTGGAGGAAAAACAATAAAACGATCGTCTAAGATTGTTGTACAATCCTGCAAACTTAGAAATGAACGCTGTTAAAACGAGTGAAAAGTCCGATCGCGATTTAATAAACAACCCGCAGGCAAAGCGCGAGGCAAACAGAGTGCAAGCCAACAGAGACGAACTGACTGAACGGATTGCCCAGGCTATTCCTCATGATGGGACGATTGAGCCACTCAAAGGTTTGCACTTCAACCGCTCCTCTTCGCCTTTGGAATGCGTTCATAGTGTCTCTATCCCTGCCTTTTGTGCGATCGCTCAGGGTAGCAAAGAAGTTCTTTTGGGTAGCGATCGCTATCAGTACGACCCGATGCATTATCTGCTGGCTACGGTCGAACTGCCAATTATCAGCCAAATTCTGGAAGCGTCCAAGGCGCAACCGTACCTTAGCCTTCGCCTCGATCTCGACCCCACCCTCGTTAGCTCAGTGATGGTCGAGGCAGGGTATACCTCATCGCGCAGTCGTGCTGATGTGAAAGCGATTGATGTAAGTCCATTGAATGCAAATCTGTTGGACGCTGTGGTGCGGCTTGTCAGGCTTCTAGATTCCCCTGCTGAAGCTCATGTTCTCGCACCACTGATTAAGCGGGAAATCATTTACCGACTCTTGATGGGAGAGCAAGGTAATCGGCTCCGTCATATTGCAGTTCTCGGTGGCTACACCTACCACATCGCCAGAGCCGTTGAGCGACTTCGTAAAGACTTTAACGAACCGATCAAGATTGAAAGCATCGCCCGAGAACTGGGAATGAGTGTATCGGGCTTCCACCATCACTTCAAGTCTGTCACTGCCATGAGTCCCTTGCAGTACCAAAAGCAACTGCGGCTCCAAGAGGCTCGCCGTCTGATGCTGGGGGAAAAGCTTGATGCTACCAGTGCTGCCTACCGCGTGGGTTATGACGATGCTTCGCACTTCAACCGAGAGTACAAGCGGCTCTTTGGTGCGCCACCGATGCGTGATGTGGAACGGCTGCGAGAAGCTGCTAGGGAGATTGCTAGTTCAATATGATGACAAAATTTTTGACTGCAAAAAAGCGATCGCTCGCACCCTGCAATCAGAAGCTACGCATTTATGTAGAAGAGATATTTCAATAGGGATGATTACAAATTAAAAGATACAAATATTTCTGGCGATCGCTTGATATCTCTAATCTTAATCATTTTTAACCAAAAGCTGGCAGAGGGTTTGTTAACAACAATGACAATACATCTCTACTCCCAAGTGGAAACATCTCGCAGCAAATTAGGAATTTCTCCTTGAGATAAGGGAAACTCTAGTAAAGTTTCTCTAATACCCAAATATCCTGATTCAGCAAACGATAAAAGCATTCGTGAAAGCGCTAGCCAAACCTCCGGTTCGTATTCCCAATCACGATAACGTGAAGCTTGACCAGCTATTGAACGTAATGCCCAAAAATAAGAGTTTCTTACTACCGAACCACCCTTTTTAAACTCTGGCAAATCTTCGTGATGGATAAAAAGTATTTTATTTTCAATTCTGGCTCTCATGTCAGCTATTTGTATCGAAGGACAGTAACAAAAAATTCTTCATAAAAAGAATTATAACCTGGGTAATTTTTTGTAAATTTAATAGTACTTATTACGTTTTTAATGATATTTTCTTTGCTACGTAATCTCTCACAAATCGGTTCTACCCTGCGAATTGGAGGATCTTTTTCAGCTTTCTTGAGCAATGGTATTGGTGGTAGTCTTGGAGAATATAATTTCTCCGCCAGTAAATAGTAATGGAATTTCAATGTAGAAAGGTTGTAACTGCAACCTTTCTACATTGAATGCCTAAAAATTGGCATTTAAACCCAGACGAAAAGTAAATCCAGGGCTATATATGCGATTAACTCGCTCATATTGCTCACCGAGTAGATTTTCTAAGTAAACTGTCAGTCCTAAATTGCTAGTTAAAGGTATACGCCCGCTCAAATCTAAATTCACGAAAGACGGTGCAAAATCTGTAGGCTTGTCAGTAGGGTTAGTGAAGATGGATCTGCGAGCGCCACTATTGTAGGTAACATACAAGTTAGCTTGCCAACCTGAATTTTCATAACCCACACCAGTTTGCAATACAGAGTACGGAATCAAACCTAGTTGTAAACCTTTCTCTGTCCCTGTTTTTATTTGGGCATCTGTATAAGTATAGTTGAGGAAAGTTGACCAGCCAGTGGCAATTTTTAATTGCAATGCAGCCTCTAAACCATTGGTATCTACTAATCCAATGTTTGCCCATTTTCCGGCGATGACTCCCAAGCGATCGCCTATACTACTACCAAAGTAAGTAAACTGCCCAATCAGATTTTGAGAAAAATTAACATCGACTCCCGCAGTCCAAGTTGAGCCAATTTCTGGTCTTAAATCAGGATTAGGTGCCCAACCATGAACTGTATCATAAACATACAACTGATCTAACCCAGGATTGCGTTGTCCCCCTGCCCAACTTCCACGCACTGCTACTATTGGTGTGACGGCATAACGTAACCCAACACTAGGATTGAGATAATTTCCAAATTGGCTATCAAAGCTTTGTCTTAGCCCTAAATCTATCAGAAAATTATCGCTAATATTCCAAGTATTAACAGCGAATAAAGCTGTATTGAACAAACTCTTATTTTCAGTTTCGTTATTGGCGATAGCAATAGGATTCGTACTCAAAACATCACCGGTTAAGTCGGTGTTTTTTAAATCTAATCCCCAACGTAATTTATTATTGGCAGTAATTTTCCACTCATGATCTACCCTGGCTGTAAGTTGTTGGGTATCTAAAGCTCCTGTACGGTAAAACGATCCTGTAGGGCCGTAAGTGCTAAAATAATCTTGGTTATAACCAATTGAGGTTGTTAGGTTAGAGCTTTCGCCATTACCTAGCCGAGTTTTCCAAGATAAGCCAATATTTAAACCATCGTGGTCTAATCTATCTCTTTGGAGAGGGAAACCGAAATAAATTAAACCGCGACGACTGCTGAGTGCAGTAACATCTAAATTCAAAGAATTTTTTCGATCTAAATCTACTCCAATGCTACCAAAATACGTACTTGTAGCTGTGTCTGCATTGAATAAAAATCCTTGTTCGTCACGATTTGCTGCACCTACAGGAACGCGGTAACGGTTATCTGTAAAGAATCTTTCAAAGCTAAAGTTGTACTTGACTTTATCGGATGAACCACCATAAGTTAGTTGTTGGTTATTTAAACTCAATGAGCCAAATTCTGCACTAGCGCTCAATTTAGGTTTGCCATAACCTTCCTTGGTGATAATATTCACAACTCCTCCAAAGGCTGAGGAACCAAATAAAGCGGAGGCTGTGCCGCTATATAATTCCACTCGTTCAATCGCCTCTACAGGAATACTATTTAAATCAGTTCCGCCATGATAAGTGTTGATATTAGTGTTAATTTGTCTACCATTAATCAAAAATACAGATTGATTAATTGAGGCTCCCCGGTAGTATGTACCTGTGTGAATATCTGCACCATGACCGACATCATTGATTGCAAAACCAGGCATTCTTTTCAAAATATCGGCTAAACTTGCAGCACCCTGCTTTTTAATTTCTTCTCGATCGATTACGTAAGTTGGAGTAGATTGGGGTAGGTTGTCTGGTTCTGCGATCGCTTCTATAGAAATGTCTGCATCATCGCTCGGAGTTTGCTCTGTTTCTGGTTGAGTTTCTTCTGGATTAACTTCAATCGGTACAGATTGTTGAGATAATAATTCAGCATTAGTGGCCGGTAGCTCAATTTCACTCAAACTCGGAATATCTGAAATAACTTCGGTTGATTTGTTAGTATTTCTCTGCTCAATTTCACTCTCAACCGCATAACTAGGAGACGCTATCAGTAAACTCGGTAAAGCAACTGTTAGCAACAAAAAATCCTTTTTCACGTTCTCTTTCACACCAAGTCAAAACAGTCACTACGTAGCATTGTGGCTGTAATAGTAAAATCGTGTCAAAAGACACGCTGTCATATTTCTACAGACCGGATGAGACTATTTGTCAATTTACTATGTGTTAAACTCTCGAGCGATCGCATTTAAATAAGCTAGAAGGGGATTTGGCCTAGATGATTTGGAGCCATGTAAACAGCCGTACCTTGCGGGAAGCTGTGGCAACAGTGAGGGTTTAAAATCCTTGCTTTTTAGCGTTAGCGCATCCTAACGCAGGCATCTGCTTCAGTCAAGCAGATTGCGCGGCGTGTCGCAGACACACAGGTTTCTTTCAGTCTGTTGCCCTCTAGATTAATTTTTCCAACTTAAGGAATAGAGATTTTATTACTAATGATAGAGTAAATAATATTATTTTTAAGTTAAGGTTGAATGTTATTGACTTCTAAAAAAATATTAGTAACTCTTAGATTTTAACTAATTATTCAAAAAAGTTGAAGTCAATAATATTTATTTGCAGAAAAACTAATATTATTCAAGATTTACTTATGTATGTAGCTGTATGGCCGGGAAATGTATATCCTTTAGGTGCAACTTGGGATGGTAAAGGAACAAACTTTGCTTTATTTTCGGAAAATGCAACAGGGGTAGAGCTTTGTTTATTTGATAATGATGACGAAGAAATCCGCTTGCCTTTGACAGAAAAAAACAATTTTGTTTGGCATGGTTACTTACCTGGAGTTGCCCCAGGCCAAAAGTATGGGTTTAGAGTACATGGGATGTGGGCACCAGAAGTAGGTCATCGATTTAATCCCAACAAACTATTAATTGACCCCTACGCCAAGGCAATTGACGGTGAATTTAGTAACGATCCAGCTGTCTTTGGCTACTCTCTAGACGCTGAGGAAAAAGACTTAGTTTTTTCCGAACTAGATGATGCCAAAATAATGCCCAAGTGTGTTGTGGTCGATCAATCTTTTGATTGGGAAGGCGATCAATTGCTTGCTACACCTTGGTATAAAACTGTTATTTATGAAACTCACGTCAAAGGTTTTACTAAACTACATCCAGATATTCCAGAAGAATTACGCGGCACTTATGCTGGATTGGCGCATCCGGCTGCAATTCAACACTTACTGCAATTAGGCATTACAGCAGTTGAGTTGATGCCAGTACATCACTTTCTATCTCATCCGGGACATTTAGAAGGAAAAGGATTAAGCAATTACTGGGGCTACGATTCTATCAATTATTTTGCCCCTTATTCTACTTACAGTGCTAGTGGTACTAGAGGAGAACAAGTCACTGAATTCAAGCAAATGGTCAAGGCACTACATTTTGCCGGAATTGAAGTGATCTTAGATGTAGTCTACAACCACACTGGCGAAGGAAATCATTTCGGGCCAACGCTATCTTTGCGAGGTATTGATAATTCTGTATATTACCGTTTGGTAAAGGACGATCCTCGCTACTACATGGACTTTACAGGCTGCGGTAACTCTCTGAATGTGCGTCATGCTCAAGTTCTGAAGTTAATCATGGATAGCCTGCGCTATTGGGTAACAGAAATGCATGTAGATGGCTTCCGCTTTGATTTAGCCTCGGCGCTGGCGCGGGAATTATATGAAGTAGATAACCTATCAGCTTTCTTTGATATTATTCATCAAGACCCAATCTTGGCAGATGTAAAGCTGATTGCTGAACCTTGGGACTTAGGAGAAGGCGGCTATCAAGTCGGGAACTTTCCACTGCGTTGGTCTGAGTGGAATGGTAGATATCGGGATACTGTTAGAGATTTTTGGCGTGGTGTAGATGATAGTTTAGGACAATTTGCCTACTGTTTTACTGGTAGTCCTGACTTGTATCAAACAAACGGGCGTAACCCAAATGCAAGTATTAATTTCATAACTGCTCATGATGGTTTCACGTTAAATGATTTGGTCAGCTATAACGAAAAGCATAACCACGCAAACGGGGAAGATAATAGAGATGGTGAAAGTCATAATAGATCCTGGAATTGTGGTGTAGAAGGCGAAACCGACGATCCAGAAGTAATGCGTTTGCGCGAACGGCAACGACGAAACTTTTTAGCAACCCTAATGCTATCTCAAGGTGTCCCAATGCTATTAGAGGGGGATGAAATTGGTTGTAGTCAAAATGGAAATAATAATGTTTACTGCCAAGACAATGAGATTTCTTGGCGACATTGGGATTTACATAAAGCAAACTCGGATTTACTAGACTTTACACGCGAACTGATTAATTTTCGCCATCAGCATCCAGTATTCCGACGACGTAAGTGGTTTCAAGGTCGCCCCATTCACGGTTTAGGTATTAATGATATTGCTTGGTTTAATTCTGATGGCAGTGAAATGACTGAGCAACAGTGGCTAGTTAGTTATGCCAAAGTAATGGAGATTTTTTTGAATGGGCAGGGAATTGCTACTCCAGGCGATCGTGGTGAGCGGATTATTGATGAAAGTTTTCTGATATTTTTTAACGCTCACTACGAGTTAATTGAGTTTGCTTTACCCGATGACTTTAAAGAAAAGGTATGGGAGATAGTAATTGACACTAATGAACCTCGGTTTTTAGAACGAGGAAAATTAGTTTCCGGCTCTCAAAGTCTACCAGTTTCAGATCGCTCTCTGATGGTATTACGCCTGATCGGTTAGTAGTATGAGGAGAAAAAAATACTCAATTTTATAGAAAGAAAAATATATTTTTCTTTCTATAAAATTGCTACATTTTTTCAATAATTTTTACTCGTAACTCTAATTAGAAAACGCAGAGCTTCATTTACTGCGTCCGAATTAGGAAACATTTCTGCAACATCAGGTTCTAAAAAAACTGTCAATTTCTCAATATTATTAAAATTATATTCACCTTTGATCGTATTAGTGTCTACCAAACCCTGATTTGATTGAGGTTTATTCTGAATTGTGATTGTTTGGGAAGATGCAGCATTTAATTTATTAGCTAGTGATTCCCAACTAGTAACTTTCAGATTAAAGTGAGCCTTTGCATCCCGTAATGTTTTAAATTGTTGCTTCAGAATATCAATAGTGTAAATATGCTTTTGATATACCTGTTTCTCTACATTTAGGTCTGACTCAACCATATCAACTACTTCATTAATAAGTTGGTCATGATTTTCGGCAATTTGAGCAGCAGCGCCTAAAATTCGAGAAGTTGCTGTTATCTGTACATCTGTCTCTTGTTTAAGGCGATCGGCAATACTACGAATTTGATCTCCCAGCCTTGCTTTACCTTGTTTTTGCGTGGTTGGTAGTGATTTTTTGCTCATGAGTATGCTTGTTTATTCAGAAAGTATGTCTTTAATTGCCAGCCAGATGCGTTTAAATTTTTGTATCAAACCCATAGGATTGTTAGTTGTTTCTTCTTCCACCGAATCAACTAGAGATTGAATCCGATCCATACGCTCTGCAACAACGTAAAGACTATTTACTGCTTCATCCTTACTTGCTAAAGAGTCACGTAATAGCACAACCATCTGAGCAATTTCTCGTTTTAGTTTTTCATTCTCAGCTTTCCGGCGAGTTTCCCATCCCTTAATGCTAGCTTTGGAACGACGCTCATGCTTGAGTTCTGCTTTAGCTTCATTGTATAAAGTCAAATATATTTCTCGTTCAGAGTTTACTGACTCATATTTGGTAAGTAATTCTGTTGCTCTCGCTTTTTCTTCGTTGTAGAGACAGAGCGTTTGTTGATGACTTTGTTGTTCATCAATATATAACTGGTAATTTTGAGTTACTCGCTCTTTGAACTCATCAGCTTCGAGTTGGCAAGTTTGGATCTCTCGCTGGTGAACATGAACTAGCTGGGATATTTTCGCTTTTTCTTCGTTATAAAGGTAGAGCGTCTTTTGATGATTTTCCTGCTCATCAATATAGAAGCGATAGTTTTGAGTAACTTGCTCTTTTAGCTCATTAGCTTCGAGTGTTAGCTCATTAACCTCGATTTGATAAGTTTGAATTTCTTGCTGAACATGAACCAGTTGTGATGCAGCTTCCTTTGCACGTTGTTCTGCTTCATCACGTTGAGATACAGCTTCCTCATTTTCTTTCGCACGTTGTTGCCATTCATCGTGTTGGGCACGAACAGTCATCAATAGCTGTTTAAGCTCATGAGGAGAAGGTGGTTCTTTCTGCTTTGAGTGAAGATGAATAGGAGGTTTGCGCCCTAGATTTTTCATTGCGATAATTTAAGTTACTATGTGAGTATTTGTGATATTTAACTATAAAAATTTAGTTTAGCTGAGATGAACTCATTGAAGTGTGATCTCGGTTATATTAGTAATATGATCTGATTCTGGGTTGATATATCTTTTAGTCTGCTTCAAACGCTCAAATTCCCAGACGTGCGATCTCAAGGGCTAGATATATTGCATTTTATAAGCAAACTAGGCTTTAAAAGGCGAAGGGGAATAAGCCTCAAAGCCTCTGTATTGTAGTAATTACGAATTACGTTAGCATTGGAAAAACTGGAAGCTTCGCAAACACAATACAATGATTCAAGCCTTACGCAAACTAGTTACATTCGATGAATTTGTTGCTAAATATCCTGACAACACGGGAAAACGTCATGAATTGCATGATGGAGTAATTGTAGAGATGCCGCAACCTACAGGCGACCATGAAGAGGTAGTTGGATTTTTAGCTTTTGAAGTTACTAGAGAGTGTATTCGTTTAAATCTCCCTTACTTCATACCCAAAACAGTATTAGTCAAACCGCTTGAAAATGAATCTGCTTACTCACCAGATGTGCTGATATTAAATCGCCCCAATTTAGTAAATGAACCTTTATGGAAAAAAGAATCTACTGTAAGCCAAGCGGAATCAATACCCTTGGTAGTTGAGGTAGTAAGTAGCAATTGGCGTGATGATTATTTAAAAAAAGCTGCTGATTATGAGGCTGTAGGCATCCCAGAATACTGGATTGTAGACTATGCTGCTTTAGGCGGTAGGCGATTTATTGGCAACCCTAAACAACCAACTGTCTCGCTTTACACCTTAATTGAGGGAGAATATCAAGTCAGCCAGTTTCGAGGTAGCGATCACATTATCTCACCTCTTTTCCCCGAATTAAATTTAACCGCCGAACAGATTTTTCAAGCTGGTGGATACCCTGTATAGTGCTGAAAGTTTTATAAAAGAGCGATTTCCGTTGCAAAGGAAATTTGTTCTCGCAAACTCTTCAGTAAATCTAGAGTTTTTTCGTAAGCAACTTTCTTTCCTTGGTTTTCAAAATACTCAGATGCTTTTTGTAAATCAGCGATCGCTCCTAAGTGATATCCTAAGCGATACTGAGCTACTCCCCGATTAACGTAAGCCTGGGCATTACTGGGGTTAAGTCTGATGACTTGGGAAAAATCACGCACTGCACCAAAGTTATCTCCGTTTCGTCCGCAAGCACAACCTCGGTTAAAGTACGCTCTATAATCCTTAGCATTGAGGCGAATTGCTAGATTAAAGTCGAGCATTGCAGCTTGGATATCTTGCAAGACAAAATGTGCTAAACCTCGGTCATTATAGATATCTGCAAGCAATAAGCTACTGATTCGAGGAATTTGAGTTAGGGCTAAATTAAAGTCAAGAATTGCCTTTGAGTTTTTCCCATCCCCAGCACGGGCTAACCCTCGGTTGTAATAAGCTCGAAAATCGGAGGGTTTAAGTGCGATCGCTCGATTAAGATCGACAATGGCAGCTGAATAATCCCCTTGTCTGTAGTGTGCTACTCCTCGGTTCAGATAAGCCTCGAAGTTATTCGGTGCAAAATTTATGGCTTGAGTACAATCTGCGATCGCTTGATGGTAATCTTGTAGTTGGAGATAAGCAAGACAGCGATCGCTATAAGCGACAGCCAAATCTTTCTTAAGTTCAATCGCCTGGTTGAAATTCTCTATTGCTTCCTGATAATCACCGCGCCGCATCTTATCTACACCCAACTCTAAAAAATCACCTGCTGTAATTTGGGTAATTAAAATGGGTGAGGAATGTGCAGGTAAAGTCCAAAAAGTGAGAGGAAAAGCAATAATTATACTGAAAAATAATCGCCAGAAATTACTCATAATACCAAATGAGGATAGGTAGTATTGTTTCATATTTTTGGAACAGTCTTTTTATAAAGACTATTAATCCAAAATCCTAAATTGGTATATGCATCCTGTTTGATAATTGCGGCAACTCTAAGATTAGCGGGACAGAAAGCCCCGCCAATTGTTAATTTTTGAAGTTAGATTTTAGTCTACTTCCAACCATTATCTGCTTGTGAAAGCACATAAGCCGCTACATCTTCAATTTGGTTAGACTTTAAACGTTTGCCGAAAGCGGGCATGGCATTTTTACCTTTTGTAACCTGGGAAATAATCGCCTCTGCTGAGTACAAACCATTCTTTTGCAAAGCCTCCTTCTTCAGGTTTTTGTCAGCTTGAACCAGATTCTTTCCTCCGGCGTGACAAGAGGCACAATTGGCACTAAATACTTTAGCTCCACTAGCAGCGTCTGCTGCCAATGCTGGACTACTGAAGGCAAATGTGAAGATTGCTATGCCTAACAGTATGACTGTAATCATTTTTTTCATTTCGTGTTCTCTCTGCAATAACGGCTTATTCGGTGCAATATCCTCCATAATTGTCAGTTGAGCCGCTGCCATAGTCAAATGACAAGCTGTCAAACTTAGCCCAATAATTTTTTAAATTTTGCTTAATAAAAATTTTCAATTCCGTCTGTAATTGCATCATGAAGAATTCTGTGTTGATTCCCCGTTCCATGATTAAGATATCCGTAAGCAATTGCCACTTACAATACTTTGCAGGAGTGTTTTTAAAATTTCACCATGCAATCCTAAAGATTAGAAAGCTGGAGTTATTTAAGTATATTTTATAATAATGAAATGCTGAAAAAAACTGATATTTTACGTATTGATATAGTAATTCAGTTTGATTACTGAATTTACTTACGTGGGCAGCAAACAGAAAATAGGAAAAAAGGGATAGTTCCGTACTGAGTCTATCAAATAGGAGTCCTAGCTCGCTAAATTATAATTATGAAAATTTAGTAACCTCTACTGATTACCATAAAACTACTGCAAGAACCCAAATTTATTTTCCGTGCAGCTCCCTTAGAGAATGTTTAAAAAGTCGTAAAGTATGCCATAAATCCCGTTTCCATTCCTTTCCCCATTGGCGTCAGCCTATCGTCAGGCAAGCAAACAGAGGTTTTGAAACCCTCATTTAACCCACATTTACTTGTAGGGAATGGGGTAAAAAGGTTAAGTTTCCAAGGCTTAGAAGTTACCAAAAATACTTTTCAAACATCCTCTGAGATTAATGGTATAGATTCAACTATAGTCGGTTGATTTAGCTCGATCGGGTTTCTCAATTTTTACTAATGAATTGTGATAATTCAAGTTAATTAGGGAAAAATAAACTTAGGTTATCCAATAGCAACTTTTATGCTAGAGAATCGAGTCGATGTTCCCGGCTATCGAATTGGTGAGAGAATTTACACCAGCAGTCGCACTCTGGTTTACAGAGCTTTGCGAGAGAGCGATCAAACTGCTGTTGCGATCAAACTTCTTAAAAATTGTTATCCCAGTCTGATTGAGTTGGCTCAATTCAAAAATCAGTACACAATTACGAAAATCTTAAATGTTCCTGGGGTTGTTCGGATCTATAGCCTGGAAAATTGTCATAATCGACCTGCTCTGATCTTAGAAGACTTTGGCGGAATTTCTTTGAAGGAGTATGCTGACACTTGGAGACAGGGATTCAGAAAGGTAGCAAGTGAGGAAAATATCTCACGCTTTTATCCTGAGTTTTTGAGCGAGTTTTTACAGATTGCGATCGCACTTGCTGATATCCTGGCCGATCTATACCATCACCAAGTTATCCACAAGGATATCAAACCCGCCAATATCCTGATAAATCCGACTACAAAGGAGGTTAAACTCATTGACTTTAGCATTGCTTCAATGCTACCAAGAGTTAACCAACTTTCAACCAGCCCGACTGTTTTAGAAGGAACCCTTGCCTATATCTCGCCCGAACAAACCGGACGAATGAATCGGGGAATTGATTACCGCACTGACTTCTATTCTCTCGGAGTCACTTTCTATGAACTCTTAACTGGACAATTACCATTTCAATCCGATGATTTGATGGAATTGGTGCATTGTCACATAGCGAAACAACCACCACTTTTAGGGAATAGAGAAGAGATTCCCCAAATTCTCTGTGATATCGTCATGAAACTGATGGCGAAGAATGCTGAAGATCGCTATCAGAATGCATTAGGGCTAAAGCACGATCTGCAAATTTGTTTGGATCAATTGCAGGAGACTGGAAATATTATCCCGTTTCAGCTAGGGCATAGGGACGTTTGCGATCGCTTTACAATTCCCGAAAAACTTTATGGCCGGGAAGCAGAAGTGGCAATGCTACTAGCAACCTTTGAACGGGTGCGCCAGGGAACTTCTGAAATCATTCTGGTAGCAGGTTCCTCTGGTATTGGGAAAACGGCAATTGTCAACGAAGTTCACAAACCGATCGCCCGTCAGCGCGGATACTTTATTAAAGGCAAATTCGATCAATTTAATCGTAATATTCCCTTTTTTGCTTTGGTGCAAGCATTCCGGGACTTAATGGCACAACTGCTGACAGAGAGTGATGCTCAAATTAACCAGTGGAAGACCCAAATTTTATCTACATTGGGTGAAAGTGGTCAAGTGATTATTGAGGTGATTCCAGAACTCGAACGAATCATTGGCAAACAGCCCTCTGTTCCAGAATTATCGGGTACTGCTGTCCAAAGCCGCTTCAATTTGCTATTTCAGAAATTCATTCAAGTATTCACAACTCAAGAGCATCCCCTGGTCATTTTCCTTGATGATTTACAATGGGCAGACTTGGCTTCTTTAAAACTGATGCATCTGTTGATGAGTGAAGCCAATAACTCTTATTTGTTAGTGATTGGAGCATATCGAGATAATGAGGTTTCTTCTGCACATCCCTTGATGTTGACCATTGAGGAGATGCGTCAAGAGGCGATTACAGTTAGCAGTATTGTTCTTTCTGCCCTTACCGAAGCTGACCTAAATCAACTGATTGCAGATACGTTGAAATATTCAGCAGAACAAGCAATTGCGATCGCCAATTTGGTGTATCAAAAGACTAAAGGTAATCCATTTTTCACTAACCAGTTTCTCAAATCGCTGCATGAAGATGGACTGATCGCCTTTGCCAGCAGAACAGGCGATTGGCAGTGCAATCTTGCTCAAATCCGGGCGCTTTCTTTTACAGAAGATATTGTGGAGTTTGTGGTGCTGCAACTCCAAAAATTGCGATCGCAGACGCAGGATGTTCTCAAACTGGCCGCCTGTGTTGGCAATCAGTTTGATTTAGAAACCCTATCGATTGTCTATGAAAAATCTCCAGCCCAAACCGCAGCAGATTTGTGGCCAGCTCTCAAGGATGGATTAATTTTGCCCGGTGGTGAAGGGTATACATTCTTTCAGAATGAGTCTGTTGTCATAAATGATTTGACAAACGATCGCGGGTCGATAAATATTACCTACAAATTTTTCCACGATCGCATTCAACAAGCCGCTTATTCACTAATTCCGGCGAATCAGAAACCAGCAACTCACCTGAAGATTGGTCAATTACTGTTGAATAATACCCCGGAAACTGAGCAAGAATTGCTGATTTTTGAAATTGTCAACCAATTGAATCTTGGCAAAGAACTGATTGTATCTGTGCCCGATCGCGATCGACTGACACAACTTAACCTACTGGCAGGAAAAAAAGCTAAATCTGCGACATCTTACCAGGTAGCAATTGAGTATTTAACTACCGGGATTGGTTTATTAAGATCCGACTGTTGGCACACTCAGTATGAATTGGCTCTAGCACTGCACGAATCAGCTGCCGAAGCTGCTTACCTTTGTGGTGCCCACGAACAGATGGAGCAATTGGCTCAAACAGTAATGCAGCAAGCCAAAACTCCACTAGATCGAATCAGCATTTATGAAACCAAAATCCAGGCGTATACAACTCAAAATAATGTAATAGGCGCGATCGCGATCGCTCGCCAGGGAATGAGTCTGTTCGGCGTGGTTTTTCCCGAAACATCCACCCCTGAAGATATTCAGCAAGCCCTTCAGGAAACTGCTGCCTTAATTAACGGGCGTGATATTGCTTCCTTGGTTGATTTACCCCTGATGACGGCAAAAGACAAGCTGGCTGTTAACCGAATTGTGGCAAACGTTGCTCCAGCCGTTTACACCGCCGAACCAAATCTGTTTCCCCTAGTCATCCTGTCACAAGTCAAAGCATCAATTCAGTATGGCAATGCTCCATTTTCTGCCTTCTGTTATGCCGCCTATGGCATTCTGTTAAACGGAATTCTCCAAGATATTGAAAAAGCTTATCTCTTTGGCAACCTGGCTTTGGCACTAACTGACAAATTTAATATTAGCGACATCAAACCTACTGTATTTTATGTTACAGGTGCTTTTATCACCTATTTGAAGTCTCCACTACAAAAATCCTTACAGCTGATACTGGAGGGCTACAAAATTGCTCTGGAAACTAGAAATGTATACTACGTTGCCTTCAATACGAAAGACATCTGTCAGTATTCTTATTTTTTGGGGCGAGAACTGAAATCGTTAGAAGAAGATATCCGGGCTTACTGTCATGTTTTGGAAAATTTTAGGCAAGACATGGTTCTCAACTACTGCCGTGTCTTTTGGCAAACAGTTTTGAATTTGCTTGGCAAGGCTGAAAATCCCTGTATTTTAACAGGTGAGGTACTTGATGAAGCAAAATTTTTGACTCAAATGCATAATGCGAATGACTTGGTGGGGCCTCACTACTTCTGGCTACACAAGTTGATTCTCTGTTATTTGTTTGAAAACATCTCGCAAGCAGTGGAAACAGCGGCTCAAGCTAGAGTTTATCTAGTTGCAGGCACGGGCTATGCTACTGTGCAGATGTTTTATTTTTATGATTCATTGACGGCTCTGGCAGAATATTCTACAGCTACGGCCGATCGCCGAGAAATATTACTGGAGCGGGTGACAGAAAACCAGGAAAAAATGAAGATATGGGCGCACCACGCACCCATGAATTATTTGCACAAATTTGAACTAGTAAAAGCCGAAGAATGTCGAGTCTTGGGACTGATGGCGCAGGCTGTGGATCTTTATGATCGCGCGATCGCTGGGGCAAAAATCAATGGATACATTCAAGAAGTTGCCCTCGCCAATGAATTGGCTGCCCGATTTTACTTGGAATGGCACAAAGAAACGTTGGCGTACCACTTTGTAGAAGCAAGCTACGCGCACCGTTCCCCAGGAAAGTCCACAGAAGGTATCGCTCAAATTTACCTGATGAATGCTTATTACAGTTACCTAAAATGGGGAGCTGTAGCCAAAGTCAAACAGTTGGAGAGCCAATATCCGCAATTCTTGGCTTCGACGAGCCTTCAGGAGGAGGAAAATGCTTCTACAGACTCTAGCCTCATGACTACAATCGGATTCACACACACTAGTTCCAGTGGGACTGAAGCGTTAGATTTAGTAACGGCGATCAAAGCCTCTCATGCACTGGCTGGAGAAATTGAGTTAGAAAAGCTGTTGACAACCTTGATGCAGGTTGTAAGCGAAAACGCTGGGGCTGAAAAATCAGTACTCTTGCTGCTTCAAGAGGATAATTGGGTGGTTGCAGCTCAGAGAAACAGCAAAGCGATCGTCGAAGAGGAGCAATCTATGCCTTTGCATGAAAGCCTTGGGGGAAATCTGCACTCATTGCCTCTTTCAGCCAGTCAGGATATTCCTAAAACCGTGGTGAACTATGTCTCGCGTACTTCCGAAACCTTAGTGCTAGATGATGCCCGCAAAGAAACCACTTTTGCCAACGATCCCTATATTATTCAATGGCAACCTAAAAGCTTGCTATGTACGCCTATTCACAATCGCGGCCAGATCGTTGGCATCCTATATCTAGAAAACAGTTTGACGACTGGAGCCTTTACCCAAAACCGTCTTGAAGTTTTGCGGCTGCTTACAGCACAAGCTGCCATCTCGCTGCAAAATGCCATGTTGTATAACAATCTCGCTGTAGCAAAAGCCCAAGTAGAGGATTACAGCCATACCTTAGAGCAAAAGGTAGAGCAGAGAACTTTTCAGTTGAATGATAAAAATCAGCATCTCTCGGAAACTTTAGAACAACTGCAACACACCCAAAGCCAACTTATTCAAACTGAAAAAATGTCTTCATTGGGGCAAATGGTGGCAGGTATCGCCCACGAAATTAACAATCCGATTAACTTTATCTATGGCAACGTCACCTATACCAATGAATATTGTCAAAATTTGCTGCACTTGGTCGAGCTGTATCAACATTACTATCCTCAACCATTTGCTGAAATTCAAGAAGAACTAGAGGCCATAGATTTAAACTTCCTCAAATCTGACCTCCAAAAATTACTGCAATCAATGAAAATAGGAGCAGATCGCATCCGCCAGATTGTTCTTTCTCTCCGCAATTTTTCGCGCCTAGATGAGGCTGAAATGAAAACTGTCAATCTTCATGAAGGTATTGACAGCACCTTGTTAATTTTACAGCACCGTCTAGAAGAGAAAACATCCCGCCCCGCAATTAATGTGATTAAGGAATATGCCCAACTGCCTGAAGTAAATTGCTACGCTAGTCAGATCAATCAAGTGTTTATGAATATTCTTAGCAATGCTATTGATGCATTAGATTCATTATTCACAACTGAACATACACAAACAAAAATCCCCACCATCGAAATTCGTACCAAAATGACTGAGGCTAATACAATAACCATTCAAATTGCAGATAATGGCTCTGGTATGTCTGAAAAGGTGAAGCAGCATTTATTTGACCCATTTTTTACGACAAAACCTATTGGCACAGGAACAGGCTTAGGATTATCGATTAGCTACTCTATTGTAGAAAAACATGGGGGACGAATAAGTGTAATCTCGGAGCTAGGAAAAGGAGCAGAATTTTCCGTCTCTATACCGTTAAATTCAGTAAAGTGAAAAGTTCTATGATTAACATGAGTTCGACAAGCCCTTTTTTGACCTCTCCCCCAACCCCTCTTGGACACGGAGAGTAACGCACCAAACCCTTGATGATGGTGCCGTACTCTCGCAGCTACACACCCTACGTATCTTTTCAGAAATCAAATACTAGTCCTAATATTATTAGTTTTTACTAGGAAATAAGGTGCGTTTTCCCTGATAAAAATTTAACAGACCCTAACTGAATAAGCGCATCTTCTGTAACACGACAAATTCGCCAATCATCTAATATAGAAGCTCCCATACTACGGTAAAATGCTTGGGCTGACTCGTTCCAATCTAAGACACTCCACTCTAATCGCCCACAATCACGTTCTACAGCTATCTGAGCCACTTTAGTCAGGAGAGCCTTACCAATACCTTGCCTGCGATATTCTGGTAAAACAAATAAATCTTCCAGATAAATTCCCGGCTTAGTCAGAAATGTTGAATAATTATGAAAAAACAGCGCAAAACCAACAGCTTGACCCGCAGATTCCGCTAATATTGCCTCTATATACCTTCGCGAACCAAATAAATGCTCCTGAAGTGCTAGAGCATTGCCAGTAACAGCGTGAGATAATTTTTCATATTTTGCAAGTCCCTCAATTAATTTAAACAATACGCTGCAATCGGCTGCTTGGGCAAAACGCACAATCAAATTGCTATCCGAAGTCATTCTTCTATAGTCCATAGTTTATAGTCTATAGTCTATAGGCAACTGAGCAATTTTTTTTGAGTATTGACTAAATAAGAGCCGAAAAACGCTACAAGACGCTTGATTTTTGCGAATTGCAAAGCTAATTAAGTTCCAGATTGCACCTCTATCTTAAGCAATGAAATTAAATCAACCAACCTTTTAAGCGTTTAGCTATGTGAGGACGGCGCAATTTCCGCATGGCTTTGCTTTGAATTTGACGCACTCGCTCGCGAGAAAGATTGAACATATTGCCAACTTCTTCTAAAGTACATGGTTCGCTGGTTGTCAAACCATAACGCAGAGAAATTACATCTTTCTCTCGTGGAGTTAACACATCACCCAAAACTTCCCAAATCTCCTGACGCATCATGTTTTCATTCATTTTTGCTTCAGGAGACAAGTTATCTTCATCTTCTAGCAAATCCATCAATTCCGTGTCTTCTTCTTTACCGACGCGGTGGTTGAGAGAAAGTGCTTGTCGTCGTAGCTGTTGTAGCTGACGTAGTTGTTGCACGCTAATCTCTAAATATTCTGCCATTTCACCTTCGGTAGGATTACGACAGAGTTTTTGTTTGAGTTCTCGTTGAGCTTTTTTTAGCTTGTTAAGCTTTTCAACAATATGAATCGGTAGCCGAATTGTTCGCGCATCATTAGCGATCGCTCTGGTAATCGCTTGTCTAATCCACCAATAGGCGTAAGTAGAAAACTTATATCCTTTATCGGGATCGAATTTTTCTGTAGCGCGATTTAAACCCATTGCTCCTTCTTGAATTAAATCTAGAAAAGGCACTCCCCGGTTTAAATATCGCTTGGCGATCGACACTACCAATCTCAAGTTAGAGCGAATCATTTTGCGTTTCGCGACTCTTCCTTGATACAAGCGATTTTCTAGTTGCTTTTCTGTCATTCCCAACTCGGAAGCCACTTCTAATTTGCTAGCTTCATGTTCCAGTTTTAACTCTAAAGCCGCTTGTATTTCTCTAAATTCCTCTATAAACCTGACTCGCCGCGCTAACTCTACTTCTTCATCAGCTTTTAAGAGCGGATAACGCGCCATTTCTTTAAAAAATGCGCCAACAGCATCATCATGTTCGGTTTTGTTGTATCCTGAAGGACGAGCCGCCGCCATGTCATCTCCATCGCGTTCGTCCGATTCCAGATTTTCTACTACAATTGGAGATTCTTCTGCCACTGCATTTAAACTATCGAGTGATGGTTCTTCGATATCAGCAGCATTCTCCAGTATTTCCATTTTTCCCAATTCAACAATATTCATATTTTCCTTTAGGGATTGTTGCTTTGTTTGGTACATAATTCATTTACACCTACTTGTTTGAGGCTTGGTAGTTTTCCCTAATGGACGATGCACCCGTAAATAGCGAAATATAGGCTGATGCTAATTTGTCTACAGAAATAAAAATCGGCATCTACCTAGTATCTATAGGTTACAGTTATGTACAACCTATAACGAAACTGACCTTAGCACCCAATAAAGCTTTTTTTTAGATTCCCAACAGATATATTCTTCATTTTTTTCTGAATTATCAAATATGTCAAACCCCCTCAAACTTTCTCAACCTTAACAAATATAAAAATTCCAGCTAATCATCCAAATTACTTAAACTTTCATATATTTTTCTAAATATTTATAATATTTTCGGCGCTGGAGTCTACTGTTGTATAAAAGGAAGACCTACTAATGGCTTTGCGCATTCTTGATTTGATTTCCAGTTACCTACACGATCGAAATTATAAGAGTAAGAGCTTAATTTCGAGCCGATATTACTTTGTATAAAAGCATCTCATATACAGAAAGGGTTGAATATCTACCGCTAGGCGTAAAAAGGCTACTCCATATTTAGTAGATAGAGTAACTGTTGCAGCAATAGCCGACATGCTTTTATTTGTATAGTGGGTACCAAATATTTATTGCATATATAGTTGATACGAATTTGTCTAGTAGATTACATAAGAGGAAAATTATCAAGTATTATGAAGGATAACAGTATTCAGAAATACCATTTAAATTTAAGAAAGCGAAAAACTAAAGTTTAGTTAGCTAGGTTGATTTTGACCGGCTATGTGAGGAAAAGATTTAATTATAAAATCAGCAACTATGTATATTAATGACATAAATTTATCTCCTTTAGTGGTGAGTGAACCGAGTGAATCATATAAGTCAGGTGAAACTGTTAATCGGTGGGTTGAAGTATTGGTAAACTGTCCAGGAAGTACAGGACTATTTACTTATCGATTGCCAGCCCAGTTAGAAATCAAACCAGGGGATATTTTGAGCGTGCCATTTGGGGCGCAACAATTAGGAGCGATCGCGATTCGATTACTGGCACAACCCAATATCGATTTACCACCAGAAAAAATCCGGGAAGTAGAAGATATAGTCAGCGTTGGATTTTTCCCAAGTGCTTACTGGGAATTACTTAACCGAGTTGCTGCATATTACTATACGCCCCTGATTCAAGTAATCCGGATTGCTCTGCCGCCAGGGTTGCTGGGGCGATCGCAGCGTCGTATCCGCCTTGTGAGAGGCGAGGGGGCAGGGGACAGAGGGCAGGGGGTAGGGGGCAGGGAGCAGGGAGCAGGGAGCAGGGGGCAGAGGGTAGGGGGGGATAGTTATTTACTGGCATCTGTCGATCCTTTGGCTTTTTTGACTCCAACTGCGCGGCAAGTTTGGGAACTTTTGCAAGGGCAGCCGGCGGGGGATTACAGTTTTATTTACTTGCAACAAAAAGTCAAATCTGCTTATCGGGGTATTCGGGAATTATTGCGATTTGGTTTAGTAGAAAGCTACTTAGAACCGCCGCGACTAACTCGACCAAAATTGCAAAAAGCAGTTACGCTTACAAATACAATTGATCGAGAGTTAACTACTCGCCAACGAGAGATTTTAGAAGTGTTGCGGCGGCGTGGTGGGGAGTTGTGGCAAAATGAATTACTGCAAATTTGCAATGCTAGCCCCTCTATCCTCAAGACGCTGGCACAAAAAGGTTACATCGTCATCGAAGAACGGGAAGTATTGCGAACTGAACAAGGCCCAGCATTAGTAGGCGATGGTGCTAAATTTTTAACTACTGCCCAAGCTAGCGCCTTAGAAACAATTCAGACATTAAATGGATTTGCTCAAGTTTTATTGCATGGGGTGACAGGTTCAGGAAAAACCGAAGTATATTTGCAAGCGATCACACCTCTCCTCAATCAAGGTAAATCTGCCCTGGTTTTAGTCCCAGAAATTGGACTCACACCCCAGCTAACCGATCGTTTTCGCGCTCGTTTTGGTAATAAAGTCAGCGTTTATCACAGCGCCCTTTCAGATGGTGAACGTTATGACACTTGGCGACAAATGCTCGCAGGAGAACCCCAAGTTATCATTGGTACTCGTAGCGCCGTTTTCGCCCCTTTGCCCAACTTGGGTTTAATTATTTTAGATGAAGAACACGATAGCAGCTTTAAACAAGATTCCCCCATACCCACCTACCACGCCCGCACCGTTGCCCAGTGGCGAGCCGAATTAGAAAATTGCCCCTTGGTGTTGGGTTCCGCTACGCCTTCGTTGGAAACTTGGGTAAGCGTCAGGAGGCAGGGGGCAGGGGGCAGGGGGCAGGGGGCAGGGGGCAGGAGTTATTATTTAAGTTTGCCCGAACGCATTAATTCTCGCCCTTTACCACCGGTGGAAATTGTCGATATGCGGCTAGAGTTGCAGCAGGGAAATCGTTCTATATTTAGTAGATCGCTGCAAACAGCTTTAGAAGAGTTGCAAGAAAGAAAACAACAGGGAATTTTATTTATCCATCGCCGGGGACACAGTACTTTTGTATCTTGCCGCAGTTGTGGATATGTGTTGGAATGTCCGCATTGTGATGTGTCGCTGGCGTATCACCACACCGAAGAAAAAGCGCCGGAATTATTGCGGTGTCATTATTGTAACTATGCGCGATCGCACCCTAAATTTTGCCCTGATTGTAGTTCCCCTTATCTGAAATTTTTCGGTAGCGGTACTCAACGGGTAACGCAGGAACTAGCAAGGCAGTTCCCAGAGTTGCGCTTGATTCGTTTTGATAGCGATACCACCCGCAATAAAGGCTCCCATCGTACCTTACTTACTCGGTTTGCCAACGGCGAAGCAGATTTGTTAGTTGGTACGCAAATGCTCACTAAAGGTTTGGATTTACCACAGGTGACACTTGTGGGTGTTGTCGCCGCCGATGGATTACTAAATTTATCAGATTATCGCGCCAGCGAACGAGCGTTTCAAACCTTGACTCAAGTCGCTGGACGTGCTGGTAGAGGTGAAGATCCCGGTAGAGTGATTGTGCAGACTTATACTACAGAGCATCAGGTAATTGCAGCAGTGCGATCGCACGATTATCAATCTTTCTCTCAAGCTGAATTGGAACAACGCCAAGCACTCAATTATCCTCCATACGGGCGGTTAATTTTGTTGCGTTTAAGTAGTCTCGACCCGATTCAAGTGCAAAATACAGCGCAAGTTATTGCTACAGCCTTGAGTACAGAAGAAGAATTCGAGATATTGGGCCCAGCACCAGCGAGTATTTTACGAGTAGCTAATCGTTATCGCTGGCAAATATTGATTAAATTTGCTCTTGATGCCTTACCGCGATTACCAGATTGGGAAGAAGTGCGATCGCTTTGTCCTTCATCTGTAAGTTTAACTATTGATGTAGACCCGTTAAATATTATGTAATCATTATGCGATCGTAAATTACTACCCCACAGAGTTGCGCACTGATAAATAAAGCTGATTTACTCGGTAATTAAGTTAATCTCTGCATAATCCACCTTCAGATAGATGAGTGAATTAGAATATCATCTTATTACAAAGGTAAGGTATAGATATTGAAAAATTTTTCCTGATTTGCTGTCAAACTTATATCATGTTCGGCTGATTACTTAATAATAAAATATGTGCATATTCATGTTGGGTTTCACTATTGTTAAACACAACATAAATATGAATAAAATGTTGGGTTTTGTTTTTCAAAGGTCACTTGCTTGGTTGTCGTGAAACCCCCAGATGTTGGCGGTAGCATCTTTAAGAGTTGCTGTGTTATTGGCGTACTTTTACAGAGAAGCAAGCTACGCCTAGCGTCTCCCTTTGGGAGAAGAGAAGGCTTTACGCTGTGCTATCGCCCTTGCTGGCTCCCCAAAGTACATATATTATAAACATTCAATTAACTTGATATTCATCATATATTAACAGCACAGATAGAAATGAACTTTGCCAGCACCAATTCATATCGTATCCGGTTAAAGACTTATCATTCAGACACAACCGATAGGGGGAAAGAGGGTTTCCTGATTTTTGCACAGATCGGGAATTATAACTAATTAGGCGGACATGATATCAAGGTTTGTTTATGGTAATAATTTTGAAGATTTATTACTGATTTATTGCTTTTTACGTAATCATACCGTGGCAAGTTGAGGCATTAGAAAGTTCCCCTATAATTCTCTTAAAAACAAGTTCAGTATTGATGTATAAAAAGTATTTAATAAATACTTTTTATACATTTTGGAGAAATGAGTTCTCTAAGACTTGCGGTCATTACGTTCGTTTATAGCTAGTGAAGGATTGCCAAGAATAATCATTGCAGATACTTGGCCAATGTTAATGGACTACTCACCTATCAACTACGAACACAACGGCAAGGCATACTATGATTTACAAGATCAAACCTAAAATACTGGTATTAGCAATTGTTCAAGGGATTGCTTTTCAACCAAATAATGCTCCTGTACCATCTGGGTATATTAAAGATATCGGTCAAGCCTACAATGATACTAGAGGTTTTGGTTGGGTGCGTGAAGATAGCTTAGGCAATAGTACACCCACTCCCCTTGATATCCAACTCAATACACGCGATCGCAACCAAAGTGGCATCGATCGGCGACTAAATAGACTGATTCATCTGCAATATCCTCCTAGCAATGCGGGAACAGGAGTCACCATACCTGCTGCTTGGGAATATGCTCTATCTAATGGTTCGTACAATGTGACTGTTAGCGTCGGTGATGCTATTAACAGTGTAAATAGTAAGCACCAGATCAATATAGAAGGGACGGCTGCTATTTCTGGCTTTGTACCAACGGCAACCAAAAAGTTTGCCGCAATTACCCGGATTGTTAATGTTGCCGATGGCAAGCTCACAATTGATGCTAAAGGTGGTAAGAATACCAAGCTCAACTATATTGCGATCGCACCAGGTAATCGTCCCTCGATCAGAACGACCAATCCTAATGATGGTCAGACAAACGTGCCGCCAGATATCTCGATTACAGCAGACCTAAATCTTCCTAACAGTGGGATTGCGGTTAATACTATTTCCGCCTCAACCATCAAGCTGATCGATAGCACTACTAATACACAAGTCAATGCCAATTACAACACTTCCGGTGGTGGAGATGTGATTGTAGTGTCTCCGATAAATCGTCTCAAGAACAATACCAAATATTTGTTACAAATCAGTGACGGGGTTAAAGATACCAATGGTGTTGCATTCTTACCCTATAGCATCAGTTTCACAACAGGCACTTTTGTGAAACCAGTAAGCAAGATTACTTTCGAGCAAATCTCACTAGCGAATGTACCTATCAAGCCTTACACCACAGTATTGATTGGGCCTGACAATAAACTCTATGCTGCTACCTTATTAGGTGAGATTTTGCGTTTCCCGATCGATGCTGATGGCACTCTGGGTACGCCACAAACGATTTCCTCATTGCAGACTGCAAATGGTGGTAATCGAACGATCGTTGGTATGCACTTCGATCCCTCATCAACAAATGCTAACAATCTAATTCTCTGGGTAACAAATAACTACTACTGGAATGCAACTGTTGATGCGCCAGAGTGGAGTGGTAAAATTACTCGTTTAAGCGGCACCAATCTAGAGACAGTAAAAGACTATGTGGTTGATTTACCGCGATCGAGCCGGGATCATCTAACCAATAGCATTGAGTTTAAGCCCAATGAGCCAAACGTGCTGTATGTGTTGCAGGGTAGTAATAGTAGTACCGGCGCACCAAACACTGCCTGGAGTAATCGTCCTGAGCAGTTGTTAACTGCTGCTGTATTACGAGTTGACTTGTCCAAAATTACCTCACCTCCTTTAAGCGTTAAGACGGAGGATGGAGGTACTTATAACCCTTTTAATCCGGGAGCGCCTGTAACTATCTTTGCTAGTGGTATACGTAATGCCTACGATCTGGTTTGGCATAGCAATGGTCAGTTGTATGTGCCAACGAATGGTTCGGCAGCTGGTGGCAATACGCCAAATACACCTATCCCCTTACCTCTTGCCTGCCAAAACCGGATTGATAAGGCTACTAATGGGGCATATACTAGTCCATCTGTGCCTGCTCTTAGCAGTCTAGGCACACAGCGAGACTTTTTGTTTCGGGTTGTTAAAAATGGTTATTATGGTCATCCCAATCCGAAGCGTTGTGAGTGGGTGTTGAGTGGAGGAAATCCTACAGCTGGTACAGATCCAGTTCAGATCAGTGAATATCCCATTGGTACTCTACCTGACCGGAATTGGAAAGGTATTGCCTTCGATTTTGGAGAGCATTTTTCACCTAATGGTATTATTGAATATCGTAGTCATGTTTTAGGTGGTCAGCTGCAAGGCAAACTGCTGGTGACACGCTTCAGTTCAGGGAAAGACATCATTGTGCTAACCCCAGGTGGCGCAAAGTTGGATATTGTAAGTTCCCAAACGGGTATTACTGGCTTCACTGGTTTTAATCCAAGTCCATTGGATTTGATTGAGAATCCCACGAATGGAAATCTCTATGTGGCGCAACTCAGTCAAGAGACGGGCATGGGCAAAATTACACTTCTGCGTCCACTTAATTAATATCAGTATCGAGCGATCGCAATCAATTCATGCTTGTACCTGGGAAGGGTTTTTACTGAAATGCAAGCATTCATTTTTGCATTTACTCTCCAATAAGCATTTATCTCATCAGTTAATTTTTCTACTTTTATAGTTCACTCCCAATTACGGTTGCGTTAGAATGCAACCGTAAACTTTTTATGTGCATTTATCTAAATCACCGATTACGCAGCATCCAAAATTTTATAACCCACAACTTAGTTTATTATGTTAATACTTATATTCCAAACAATTCGGCCACACTAATTTTATGCGAAAATTTCGCATAATTCAATTGAGCCAAAAAACCGCCTCATAATATTAATTTGCGAATGCACAAAAGCCAGCAGCGGGATTTGAACTCGCGACCTTCCGATTACAAGTCGGATGCACTACCACTGTGCTATGCTGGCAAGTCTGACGATTACTCTTAATTAGCAACCACGCCACGATTTATTATTGTACCATAATCCATTTATTTGTCTAGCTGTAAATTCTAAAAAATATCTGCTTTATCCTAAATTAGGCTAAAAGACCAGAAATTGTAACAATATCGATGCTTTTGTCGGTTTAAATGGTTGTTCTGGCGTTGTTATTGTGATGAACCAGAAACAATCAGGCATTCTGAATCGCTGATAAAGTTGATAAATTAATATTTATAGCAAATTTATAGCAAAAGCTAACTCAAATCCTGGGCTGAACCGAAAAATACCCGATCAGTTCTAAAACTATATTTTCTTGGCACAGCTGAATAAAGGAACAGAAATATATAATTATTTTTTACAGATTACAAGCATGGCAGCATTGCTCGGACGAGATTTATTAAGTCTAGCGGACATCAGTTCTACGGAACTTCAAGAACTCCTGCAATTAGCAACTCAACTTAAATCACAGCAGTTGAAGTTGCAGTGTAATAAAGTTTTGGGGTTGTTGTTCTCCAAAGCTTCAACTCGCACACGGGTAAGTTTTACTGTGGCGATGTACCAACTTGGTGGACAGGTAATCGATCTCAATCCTAATGTCACTCAAGTTAGTCGTGGGGAACCTTTGCAGGATACGGCGCGCGTATTAGATCGATATCTGGATATTTTGGCAATTCGTACTTTTGCGCAGCAAGATTTAGAAACTTTTGCTCACTATGCCAAGATTCCGGTGATTAATGCGCTTACTGATACAGAACATCCTTGTCAGGTATTAGCGGATTTATTGACAATTCAGGAAACCTTTAACACCTTTGCTGGGTTAACTTTAACCTACGTGGGCGATGGGAATAATATGGCTAATTCTCTGATGTTAGGCTGTGCTTTGGTGGGGATGAATGTCAGAATTGCCACTCCTAGCGGATATGAGCCAGATTCTCAGATTGTAGAACAAGCAAGAGCGATCGCTAATAACAAAACAGAAGTCCTCGTCACTCACGATCCAGAATTAGCAGCTAAGGGTTCTGCTGTACTTTACACTGATGTTTGGGCAAGTATGGGTCAAGAAACAGAAGCAGACAATCGGATGCCAATTTTTCAACCTTACCAAATTTCAGAGCAGCTATTAAGCCTTGCCGATCCAGAGGCAATTGTTTTACACTGCTTACCAGCCCATCGCGGTGAAGAAATTACCGAAGCTGTTATTGAAGGTTCTCAATCACGAGTTTGGGAACAAGCAGAAAATCGCCTGCACGCTCAAAAGGCTTTGCTTGCTAGTATTTTAGGGGCAAAATGAAAGGAGTTAAGAGTTAGGAGTTAGGAGTTAGGAGTCAAAATAGTGAGTGTGCAATTGGCTCCTAACTACTTGCTGGTAAAAAATCCGAAATAAATGGGTAAGAGAAAAGAGAATATTTTTACTTTTGCCTTTGATATTTTTAGTTTTCTATTGCTTATGGGGAGTTTTTTGTAGTACTAATGTTCTAGAGACATTTATAATTACTTCCCGCAAATTTATGGAACGTCTAACGGAAGCTCAACAAGAACTTTACGAATGGTTAGCAGAATACATCAAAACGCATCAGCATTCGCCTTCTATTCGGCAAATGATGCAAGCGATGAACTTGAAGTCACCAGCACCAATTCAAAGTCGTTTAGATCATTTACGCACTAAAGGATATATTGAATGGACTGAAGGACAAGCGCGAACGATTCGGATTTTGCATCCTGTGAAGCAAGGTGTACCAATTTTGGGCACGATCGCTGCTGGTGGTTTAATAGAACCATTTACTGATGCTGTAGATCATTTAGACTTTTCTAATATCTCATTACCTCCCCAAACCTATGCTTTGCGAGTAGCTGGCGATAGCATGATTGAAGATTTAATTGCTGATGGCGATGTGGTATTTCTGCGTCCAGTAGCAGAACCAAATCATTTAAAAAATGGTACTATTGTCGCCGCCAGAGTTGATGGGTTCGGTACTACTTTAAAGCGTTTTTATCGCCAAGGCGATCGCGTTACCCTGAAACCAGCAAATTCTAAGTACAATCCCATTGAAGTCATGGCTCAACAAGTGCAGGTACAAGGTTCTCTCGTCGGTGTTTGGCGAGGTTACAACTGAGGAATGGGGACTGGGGATTGGGGATTGGGAAAGATAAGTACCAATGACCAATGACCAATGACTAAATGAATATGTACCTCACGAAAAATTCAGTGCAGCAACTGCCCACTTTCCGGTTGAAATTACCATTTACAAGGGAAAGTAAGGGCAGTTATTACACTCCACAACCATTACCAGGATGCCCAAGGATGCCTGTGTCTCTGCAATTGCGGCAATACCAGCGCCAAGCGATCGCTAGCTGGTTTACCAACAATGGCAGAGGGACGCTGAAAATGGCTACTGGTAGTGGTAAAACTATTACTGCATTAGCGATCGCTTGTGAATTATATCAGCAGATTAATTTACAAGTTCTGGTGGTGGTATGTCCCTACCGCCATCTCGTCACCCAATGGGCACGAGAATGTGAAAAATTTAATTTGCAACCCATTTTAGCTTTTGAGAATTTACGCACTTGGCAAAGTCAACTTTCTACCCAAATTTATAATCTGCGTTCTGGTTCTCAACGGTTTGTCACGGTGATTACTACGAACTCCACTTTAATTGGAGATGGATTTCAGTCTCAACTCAAATATTTTCCCGCCAAAACTTTAATTATTGGTGATGAAGCGCATAATTTAGGCGCACCCAAGTTAGAAGAAAGTTTACCGCGTAGTGTTGGGTTGAGACTAGCTTTATCTGCGACACCGGAGAGGTATTTTGATGATTTTGGCACGCAATCTTTATTTGATTATTTTGGCCCAGTTCTGCAACCGGAGTTTACTTTGAGGGATGCGATCGCTCAAGGTGCTTTGGTACATTATTTGTATTATCCGGTGCTGGTGGAGTTAACTGAAGCGGAAAGTATTGCTTATTTAAAGCTAACTAAAAGAATTGGGCGATCGCTTCTTTATCGAGATAAAGAAAATGGCGAAGCGGGATTTGAAGACAATGAAGATTTAAAACCGTTGTTGATGCAAAGGGCAAGATTAATTGGTGCGGCGGAAAATAAATTAAATGCTTTGCGCGATTTAATGGCAACTCGCCGCGAAACTAGCCACACTCTTTTTTATTGTAGTGATGGTTCCCAAGATACAGGACAACGTTCATCGCTACGCCAACTTAAAGCTGTTGCTAAAATTCTGGGTGTAGATTTAGGCTACAAGGTAAGCACCTATACGGCTCAAACAACTTTACAAGAAAGGGAAATATTGCGCCATCAATTTGAAAATGGAGAGTTACAAGGTTTAGTTGCAATTCGTTGTTTAGATGAAGGCGTCGATATTCCTGCAATTCAAACTGCGGTGATTTTATCAAGTTCTGGTAATCCCCGCCAATTCATTCAACGACGGGGGCGAGTTTTACGTCCTCATCCTGCTAAAGAACGCGCAACAATATTCGACATGATTGTTTTGCCACCAGATTTAGATAGAGAAACTATAGAAGTTGAACGTAATTTATTGAAAAAAGAATTGCGTCGCTTTGTGGAGTTTGCCGATTTAGCTGATAACGCAGGAGAAGCAAGAATGAAGTTACTTGATTTACAAAAGCGATATGGTTTATTAGATATTTGATGATGAACTATATAGTTGTATTATTTCGTAAAATTTTTTTAGTTTTGAAAAAACAAGCATTAAGTATGAAATAATAAAATTATGAGTAAGATCATAATGGGATATAACTTGCTTTAAAAATTTTACTTGCATCCCATTATGATCTAGATTGCTAATACTAATAATAACAGAAGACAATTCAATAATAAAGCCTTTTTTCAAAGAAAGTTATAAATTTGAAAAAATAGTTTTGGCAAAATGAAAGATAACGCTAACAGTGGCTTTACGGAGGTAAATGCAGTACTAGACAAAGTTAAAATATAGAAAATCTATATTTCCAAATTGAAGATGTCACCAGAGGCGAATATCGATGATGTGCAGGAGCCAATAACCAGCGCTCCGCCGGAAGTACGGCAAATTATTGAGCGGGTATGGAAGCTGGAAAAAGGCAGGCTAGATAAGAAGATTAACAGCCATATAAATGATAATATTTTGGACATTATTAAGGAAGAGGTGCGATGAAGCTGACTTCAATCAAGCTCTGCAACTTTCGCTCCTTTTATGGTACGACACCAGAGATGATCCTGGCTGGTGGAGATGTTCAAAACACAACGATTGTTCATGGTAATAATGGCTCTGGAAAAACCAGTTTACTAAATGCCTTTACTTGGGTATTATATGAAAAATTTAGTGCAGCGTTTGCATCAATAGAACAGTTAGTTAATAAGCGTGTGATCGCAGAAACTAAAAAAGGTCAAGCTGTAGAATGTTGGGTAGAGATTGGCTGGGAACATGAAGGTAAACGCTATCGAGTTAAACGCGCCTGTCGGGGTTACAAAAACGAAGGTGATTTTGACGCTGGCAAAACTCAATTAACTATGTGGGTTGGTGCAGATGATGGCAAATGGAATATACCAACTCAGCAACCAGACGATATAATTAATCAAATTTTACCCGCTACTTTACATCAATATTTTTTCTTTGACGGCGAACGAATTGAAGAAATAGTCCGTTCTGATAAAAAAGCTGAAATTGCCGAAGCCACAAAAATATTTTTGGGTGTAGAAGTCATCAACCGTTCTATCAGACATTTGGGAGATGCTAAAAAAGTTCTAGAAAATGAGTTAAAAGCTATTGGTGATTCCCAAACTAAGCAACTGTTGCGACAGCAAGAAAAGATAGAACGCGAACGCGAACGCATTACCAAGCGGCAAACTGAAATTAAAGAAGAGTTAGAATATCAACAAACTTTTAAAAAAGAGACAAGTAACCGTTTGCGAGAACTGAGCGCTGCTAAGGAATTGCAAGAAAGATGGCAGAATTTAGAATCGCAGAAAGTAGCAAATCAAGAAGAATATAAAAAAACCAAAGAAGCACTGAAAAAAGTTATCTCTGCGCGGGGTTATACAGTTTTACTGTCAGAAACTACAGCACAGTTTCGAGGGATTATCAATGATTTGAAGCAGCGCGGCGAGTTAACATCAGGAATTTCGCGGGAATTTGTCAGTGATTTACTCAATTCTCAACGCTGTATATGTGGTGCAGAATTACATGAGGGGAATCATTCTCATACTCATGTGAGTACTTGGTTAAATAAAGCAGGTTCCTCAGCAGTAGAAGAAACTGCAATTCGGATGAGCGCTCAAGTAGATGAAATTGATAAGCAAGCAATAGGTTTTTGGGAAGAAGTTGATAGAGAACAAAATAGGATTAATCAGTTAAGGCAAAGCATATCTCAAATTGAAGGCGACTTAGATAATATTCAAGAACGGTTGCGAAAAGATGCTAATGAAGAAATTAGCAGTTTGCAAAAACGGCTAGATGAAATTGAAAGTAAAATTGATGAATTGAATCGAGAGCAAGGTGCAAATCAGCAGCAAATTGCTCAACTCACAACTGAGATTGAAAATTTAAACAAACAAATCGCCAAGCAAAAACTCAATGAAGACAAGCAAACTTTAGCACAGCGACGAATTAACGCCGCTCAAGATGCAATTGAACGATTAACAGAAGTTAGAAATCGTCAAGAACAGCAATTTCGTCTGCAACTAGAAAAGCGAGTACAAGAAATATTCACGGAGATTTCTGTAACTCCATACATTCCTAAAATTAGTGAAAAATATGAACTGACATTAGTAGAGAATACTACAGGTGTAGAAGCACCAGTTGCAGCTTCTACCGGCGAGAATCAGATTCTCAGTTTATCTTTTATTGCCAGCATTATTGACAAAGTGCGGGAATGGAGTGAGAAGCGGAAAATGATGATGATTCCCGATAGTAGTACTTTCCCAATTGTGATGGATTCACCCTTCGGTAGTTTGGATGAGAATTCGCGGCGACACATTGCGAAGACAATTCCCCAATTAGCGAATCAGTTGATAGTTTTAGTAACTAAAACTCAGTGGCGGGGTGAAGTTGAAGCGGAAATGACAGAAAGAATTGGTAGAGAATATGTGCTGACGTATTATTCTTCTAAGCCAGATTGCGAACAAGATTATATTAAGCTGGGTGGGGAAAGATATCCTTTAGTGAAACAAAGTCCCAATGAGTTTGAATATACGGAAATTATCGCAGTTGAACGGAATGGGTAATTACTCACGCAGAGACGCAAAGGTTTTTTCTTGGTTACATTTGATAAAAAGAGAGGAATAAAGTTATGGTTGCGAGTCCAGACAGAAACTATATGTCCCCCCAGGAATATCTGGAATGGGAAGAACGCCAAGAAATTAAATATGAATATATTGATGGTGAAGTTTTCGCCATGACTGGGGGTACTCTTCCCCATAATGATATTGCTCTAAACTTCGCTTCAGCGTTAAAAAGTCACCTGCGAGGAAGTGGGTGTCGTGTGAATATGGCGGATGGGAAAGTAGGTATATCTGAAAACGGGCCTTTTCATTATCCTGATGTTGTGGTGAGTTGCGATGAACGGGATAAACAAGCTATTCAATTTCTCCAATATCCTTGTTTGATTGTTGAAGTTCTGTCCCCAAGTACGGAAGCTTACGACAGAGGTAAAAAATTTACGCGGTATCGTCGTATTCAAACTTTGCAAGAATATGTCCTCATTGATGCTGAAAAAATTGGTTTAGATTGTTTTCGATTAAATGATAGAGGACTCTGGGAGTTACACCCTTATGAAGCAGGGGATGAGATTCATTTAACAAGCGTTGATTTCCGCTTTCCGATATCTTTGGTATATGAGGATGTTCAGTTTCCTATTTAAATTAGGATTATTCTCGATTCATGATTAGGGGTTTTATGAGTATTAAAACTGAAGCAACTATTGAAGATTTGTACCACTTACCTGACAATTGTAAGGCAGAAATTGTCAATGGAAAATTGGTACTAATGTCTCCAACTGGATTTTTACCAGGACGTGCAGGTGGTGAAATTTATGCAAGTTTACGAGATTATGAACGTCTAACAAAAAGTGGTTACGCTTTGCCAGATAATGTCGGTTTTATTGTCAATCTCCCTAATCGTCGTTCTTTAAGTCCTGATGCTGCATTTTATACTGGCAACCCTACAGGTGGCAAGTTCCTTAATGGTGCGCCTGTGTTTGCTGCTGAGGTGAGAAGTGAAAATGATTATGGTGATAAGGCTGAGAAAGATATGGAAAGTAAACGCCGTGATTATTTTGCAGCTGGTACTTTGGTAGTTTGGGATGTGGATGTACTCAAAGAGGAAGTTATCAGAGTATATCGCGCTAGTAATCCTGAAGAACCGCAAGTGTATCACCGTGGTGAGGTAGCCGAAGCTGAACCCGCAGTGCCAGGATGGACTATGTTAGTGGATAATTTGTTTGTTTAAGCGATCGCCCACATACTAGTATAAAATAACGTGGATATTAAGTGCGATCGCTTTTAACTTTCGGTTAAAATAGCTACACGTTAGATATTAAAACAATGGCTGCAAACAGAATCAGGGTTGCTAAAGATAAGGCTGAGTTGGTGAAATCTCTAGTCGCATCAAAAGACACAACTGGGCCTTTTCAGACTTATGTAGAAGTTATGGTGTTTGCAGCAGCATTAGGCGTTAAAAATAAAAAGCGCGTTCCTTTGGGAGAAACTACAAAAAGAGAACCATCTCCAATTCCACAAGAAAATTTTGCTTCATTGGGATATGACCTAATCATTAAATTATTAGGAATCAATGAAACTAAAGATATCAACATACTTTTATCTAGAGAAGAACAAGATGAAGATAAACGTACTCAAATATTTGAAGAGTATGCTAACGCAGGACTGGAAATTTTACAAAGTGAGTTGCGCGGTTCTGTTGACTACTCAGAGCGACTTCTATTAGTTCTTATTTCTGAAAAAGAAACAAAAGAACAGCTAGAAGAAGAATTTGATCTCAGTAAATTCTTAAATTGATTTTTTCGCTTGCTTATTTAACTTATTAAATATGAAAAATATAGCATATTATTGTAAACGCTTTGCTGAATTAAATGTGAGTAGTAGCCGGAAGCGTGGTAATGCTCAATATAAACCAATATTACTTTTATCTGTAATTGATTTAATTGCACGAGGTGTTATTACTACTAACGATATTCCGGTTTCAGACGAATTAGTTCAAACATTTGAGAGGTATTGGAATGTAATCGGTTCTCCATCTTACAAAGGTGGTTTACACTATCCTTTTTTTCATCTGCAAAATGAAGGCTTTTGGTACTTGAAATTTAAGCCTGAATTTAATGGGTTACAGCCAAAAACTATTAACAAACTAAAAGAGGCTGTTGAATACGCATATCTAGACGGTGAATTATTTAACCTTTTGCAAGATGAATTTTGCAGAAAAGAACTAATTGATGCACTTGTGGTAGCTTTCTTTTCTGATAATGAAAATGATATAGAGTCTATTTTACAAATAAATCAAACTTTTCAAGATGACGCGGTAGATATAGAAAAAATAATTGAAACAGAAAATTTAGAGCTTAATCCAAGGTGGAGTTTGAAACGAGCAGTTATTAGAAATGCTTTTTTTAGGAAAGCAATTGTACACGTTTATGATTACAGATGTGCCTTTTGTGGACTAAAAGTAACTAAAAAAATAAATCAAAATATTGTGGATGGCGCACACATCAAGCCATTTTCACAGTTTTATGATAATAAAATTCATAATGGAATTGCTTTTTGCAAAAACCATCATTGGGCATTTGATAGAGGTTGGTTTGCTGTAGACGAGCAATACAAAATTATAGTTAGTAATGATTTGGTAGAAGTATCTCCCCATGCTAAACCTATGAAAGATTTTGATGGTGAAACAATACTTCTACCAAATACAGAGCAACACTTTCCAGAACTGGAAGCGCTGCAATGGCATCGCCAAAATATATTTCAAGCATAATTACAGTAGAGGTGGAAGTCCAACCGCTTTCGGTTCAACAAGCTTGCCATCAAAACTTATAGTTTTATCTTCCACAGTCCTAGCGTCTGCTAAAGCCTTACGCAGTTCAGCACGTTCCATCTGTTCCTGAATTCCACCCAGGATGTAAACCAATAACTTCGCCGCTAAATCTCGTCCAGCAACTTGTACTCGCTTTTTATTTGGGTCATACAAAACCCCATACCAGAGAGATTGGGGATATTCCATACCACTAAAGCCGCCTTGCTGGTCAAACTTCCGCAGCTTCTTAAAAATATCTGCCAGAGAAAAACCTTTTTTAAATACCAAAATTCCCAAAGCTTGCGCTAATGCAACTTGAGCAACCGGACGGAAAAGCATATTTCCTTCACCTCCATCTTTCTCAAAGCTGAACCGCCGTAAAGCAGGTGTATCTTCGTGTTCTAAAATCTTATAACTGGAAAGACTAGCCAAATTATCAAATAGCTTGCTAAATTCCTCAATTCCCTGCTCAAGTTCTTCATCCTCTGGACGCATGGGAATTAGACCTTTCTCCAAGGGTTTCCAGTGGGGGAACTTTTGAGCCAAATATCGCTCAGACATATCTTGCAGAGCTTGCAAAGTCGTCAAAACTGTAGAATTGGAAGCCACTGTTGCACTATTCCAATTGACGCGGGGATTGCGTTCTTGTCGTTGTTCTAATAGTGGATGTGTAACTGCAATTTTTCTAGCAACGATCGCAAAACCATCATCTTCATTCAACTGTGTTAGTTGCCCTTTAGTCAACGGTGCAGCCATCAGGTTGACATGAACAAAAATCGATCTTACCCTGCGCCTTGCCTGGGTGCGAGTTTCCCCAGCCGCTACCGCACAGATGAACTCAATACCAATTTTTTCCTTGGGTAAATTTTGCAAATAAGCAAGGTCTACTTGGTACTTTTCTATCAAATCATTGACTGTAATAAAACTGTCATCAGCACCTTTATCTTTTTTATAGCGCTGGAGTTTACGAGTTTTGATTAACTCCATCAATCCCTGAACCCCCATCAGTCGATGTTGTCCATCTAAGGCATAAATAGTCACATCATCCTCAGAAATATTTAGCAGACCTACCTTACCGTCTTTATCTAAGGGTATAAAATCAGTCGTAGACTTGGTGGCGCGTCCCTCGCTATCCCACTCAGCAGTTTTGGGATTATCCACCCACGGTTGATTTATCACCACCAGCACCGGCGGAAACTTATGATTGTCTCTAGCCGCTAAATATTGGACTAGCGGTGCTTGACGTGACCAATCAAGGGGACGTTGCTGAATTTCATCAATACTATCTGCGTCAATTTCGACATTATCAGTTTCAGGATTATACTTTTTTTGAAACAGAGGTAAGCCAGAGGCGAAATGAACCCGACCTGCAAACCATTCCAATGTAACAGAGCTAACATAAGCCTCAGTACCACCCATCTCGGTTTTTTGAACGAGAATCTGATCTTTTCTCCCTAAAAACTTCTCTAGGAGTAAAGCTAGTACCTGTTTTTCTTTATTTTCTCGTTCCAGGTATTCTCTAGCGATGTCAGCAGTTGGGTCAGATGCACTATCTTTCATGTTAAATTTTAAAAACAGAATAAGATTATGTCGTTTAATTATCCAAAAAATTGGATATTAGTAGTAAAGTTTTTAAAAACTATTTTTTCACCCCAGGTCAGTTGGTTTTTATGTGTAGACGCGAATTCTATTCGCCCTATTTACCCCGATATTACGCCAGTGTTTCCAGAGAGAAAGAGAAATGACTACAGCACAACAAGCAGAAAATACAGGTCAGCAAACACGTACTGTAGCAGAGTTAGTGGACTACATCCAAGCTCTCACCACTGAAATTCAAGAATTGTATTGTTTAGACCAGATACCTTGGGTAGTAGGATATTCCGGTGGTAAAGATAGTACTGCCACTTTACAGCTTATCTGGAATGCGATCGCAGCACTACCAGTTGAAAAGCGAAAAAAGACTATTCATGTTATCACAACTGACACACTGGTAGAAAACCCTGTAGTCTCTGTTTGGGTACGCAACTCCTTAGAAAAAATGAGGATTACTGCTAAAGAACAGAAAATGCCTATTGAACCCCATTTATTACAACCAGAAATTAAAGAGACATTCTGGGTAAGCTTGATTGGTAAAGGTTATCCAACACCGCGAGGAAAATTCCGTTGGTGTACAGACCGTTTAAAAATTCATCCTTCTAACCACTTTATCCGTGATGTAGTTAGAGTAAATGGGGAAGTTATTCTTGTTTTAGGTACACGTAAGGCTGAAAGTATCAAGCGTGCTATCTCAATGGAGAAACATCAAGCAGGTAGCCTAAAAGACCGCCTCGTTTCTGATACAAGTTCACCTACATCTCTGCTTTACCATAGTGCAAGCTTGCCTAATTCTTTAATTTATAGCCCTATCGAAGATTGGCGTACTGATGAAGTTTGGATTTACCTAAATCAGTGGCAAAATCCTTGGGGATATAGCAACAAAGACCTATTCTCCATGTATCGAGGTGCTACAGCAGATAATGAATGTCCTCTAGTTGTTGATACTTCTACAGCTAGCTGTGGTGATTCTCGATTTGGATGTTGGGTTTGCACAATTGTTAGTAAAGATAAATCAATGGAGGCAATGATTCAAAATGATGAAGAGAAAGAATGGATGCAACCTCTATTAGATATCCGTAATGAATTAGATAATAGAGATGATCGTGATAAAAGAGACTTCCGTCGCATCTGGGGAGAAGTCCAACTTTTTGAACGTCATGTCGATGGTGAAGTCTCTATTGAGCCAATTCATGGCCCTTATACTAAATATTGGCGAGAACATTGGTTAAGACGATTATTAGAAGCGCAAACAAAAACCCGTCGTACAGCGCCAGAAAATATGCGTGACATCACCCTAATTACTCTAGAAGAAATGAGCGAAATTCGCCGCATTTGGCTAGAAGAAAAACATGAATTTGATGATAGCTTACCTCGGATTTATCAAGAAGTGACTGGTGAAGAATTTAAAGATCCGCGTCCTGGTGCTGACTATAGCTTACTAGGTCGTGATGAATGGATAGTATTAGAAGAAATCTGTGAAGGTGACGCGATGCACTTGGAACTCATGGCGAAATTGTTAGACACAGAACGCCAGTATCGCAAAAAGACTCGTCGCGTGGGAATATACGAAACCTTAGAAAAATGTTTTAATACGAGTTCCCGTTCTCCAGAAGATGCGATTAAAAATGCTCGTTTGAAACGCGAATTAAGCGAAGCAGTTAGTCAAGGTGATGTTGCAAAAGTCAAGCAGATGACTTTAGGCGATGTTGCAGCAATTAATGAAGTAGATGTAGATGAAGTGAAAAATGAAAGCGATGAACAGGTAACTTGGGCAAGTATGAAATTTAAAAAGGGAAATTCAGAAGAATAGAAGAAAAAAAGATGGAAGTCAACAAACTACTTAAAGAACGCTTGACAAAGTTTGATTATCTTAAAACAAGCGAGGTTATATGATTCAAGCCATACACAAATTAGTAACTTTTGAAGATTTTGCAGCTTGGCGGCCTGAAGGTGGAAGATACGAATTACATGATGGCGTGATTGTTGAAATGGCTCAACCAGTGGGAGATCATGAGGATGTTGTTGGTTTTTTGGCACTAGAAATATCTGCTGATATCAAGCGTCTAAATTTCCCTTATTACATTCCAAAAACTGTATTAGTCAAGCCATTTGAAGGTGAATCAGCTTATTCACCAGACATCTTAATAATCAATCGACCAAATTTAGTGAATGAGCCTTTATGGAAAAAAGAATCAACTGTATCTCAAGCTGCATCTATTCCATTAGTTATTGAAGTTGTTAGTACTAATTGGCGAGATGATTACTACAAAAAGTTAGCCGATTATGAAGCTATAGGCATTCCCGAATATTGGATTATAGATTACGCGGCTATAGGTGCTAGAAAGTTTATTGGCAATCCTAAACTGCCTACTATATCCATTTATGAATTAATTGATGGTGAGTACCAAGTTACTCAATTTAAAGGCGATACCCATATTGTCTCGCCTACTTTCCCAGAATTGAATTTAACCGCCGAACAGATTTTTCAAGCTGGAGGTGTGCAAATCTAGCCACGCTTACCAACACATAGACAGATGCAATCGCATTTATTAACAGTTAGTGATGGTATTATCTATATTTCATAAACAATATTTTTTCTCAATGCGTCAGACAAAATCATCTAATTAATTTAATCTGATTCCTTTCATCACAAACTTTCTGCTTCTGCGATCGCTGTCGAACTCATGTTAATCTTAAAAACTAATGATATTTATTGAACTCGTATTACAAAACTTTGGCCCCTACAGTGGTAAACAGATAATCAATCTTAATCCAAAAACCGATGAAGAAAACTTGCGTCCAATTATCTTATTAGGTGGTATGAATGGCGGTGGAAAAACTACCCTTATGGATGCCATTCGTCTCGCCCTTTATGGCCCTCGTGCCCAATGTTCTACCCGTGGAAATTTAAGTTATAGTGATTTTCTTAATCAATGTGTTAACAATAAAATAGATCCAGTTGCAGACACCCGGATTGAATTACTTTTTGAACACATTGAAAACGATAAACCAATAAAATACCGTGTTGTCCGTAGTTGGACAAAAAATCCTAAAGACGGTAAAGATACATTAGGCATTTTAGGTGACAGTGATACCTGGCCTGATGCTTTAGTTAATATTTGGGATGAGTATATTGAAAATCTTCTACCATTAGGCATTTCTAACTTATTTCTCTTTGATGGTGAACAAGTTAAAGAACTCGCAGAACAAGAAACACCACCACCAGTTGTATTAGACGCAATTCGCGGACTTTTAGGTTTAGAATTAGCAGATCGTTTAGCAGTTGATTTAGATATCTTAGTTAACCGTAAACTTAAAGAAGTTGGTAATAGTAAAGATTTAGCAAACCTAGAGGAAATTGAAACTAGGTTAACCCAACAGCAAGAAGAGTATCAAACCACAGGAGAAAAATTAGAAACTCTCAAAAGTCAGGTAGGTGAGTTAGAACAAAAGCAGCAAGAAGCCTTTGATAAATTCATTTCTGAAGGTGGGAAGATTGCCGCAGAACGCAATCAACTAGAACTACAACAAGATACAAAAACTGCGGAAATTGAACAAGTACGTCAGTCAATGTGTGAATTGGCGGCTGATGTTTTACCTTTGGCATTAATTCCCAATTTGCTTAATCAGGTTCAAGCACAGGGAGAAAAGGAATTTCGCCATCAACAGGTACAAATTTCTAAAGATTTGTTAATTGAGCGAGATCAGCGCTTACTCGCTTGGCTAAATCAAGGGGAAATTTCCCCAATGCAAGTTGAGAAAATTCAATCATTTCTAGTTCAAGATGTAGATGATTTATATGCAAAGACTATCCAGATAGAAGCACCTTGGTTATTAGCTGATGATGAAAGTTTAAGTCAGCTAGATAATCTGATATATCACTTACAAAATTCTAAGCTTTCTGCAAAAGAAAAATTAGATATTCTCAAAAATAAAGAAGAAGAAATTCATACTCTAGAAAGACAAGTGCAAACAGCAGCAGCACCAGAAGATTATACAAAGCTGCGTCAAGCACTAGAAACGGCACAAAATCAAGTTGTTGAAGCTAAAGCAAATTACGAAACAATCCGTCGCCGTTTAGCTGAATTAGAAACTATTATTGCTAAGTCAAAAAGAGAATTAAGTGATTATACTGTAGAAAATAGTAAACATAAAAATAGCGAACATATTATTACCTCAGCAGCGAAAGTTCAAAACACACTCAAGATTTTTCGGGAAAAATTAACCCTGCGAAAACTCAATAAATTAGAGGAAGAAGTTAAAAATTGTTTCCTTTATCTTTTGCATAAATCAGACTTGGTGCATCGCATCACCATTGATACTAAGACTTTTAGCCTTTTGCTTTATGATTTAAATGGTAAACCTGTTCCTAAACATCGTTTATCAGCAGGTGAAAAACAACTACTTGCGATCGCCTTCCTTTGGGGTTTAGCCAAAGTCTCTGGACACCGCCTACCTATAGCAATCGATACGCCGTTAGGTAGACTAGACTCCTCTCACCGCAACAACTTAGTTGAACGTTACTTTCCATCCGCCAGCCACCAAGTAATTTTGCTATCTACGGATACTGAGATTGGCAAAAAAGAAGTAGAAACACTGCGAGAAAACGAAGCGATCGCGCGCGAATATCTCCTCAAATACGACTCGTCCACCCGCCAAACTAACATACAACCCGGTTATTTTTGGTAGTAAATATTATTAAAAAATTGAGCGATCGCAATTTCAAAATTATGGAATCACTAATAGAACGTATTCGGCTTTCTCAAACAGCCAAAGACCAACTTACCAAACTTAAACGCAGTACCAAAATCGACCAATGGAATATCCTATGCCGTTGGGCGTTTTGTCGTTCCCTCGCAGAAGCAACCGCACCCTCCCCCGTTCCAATTCCCCAGGATAGCAACGTCGAAATGACTTGGCGCGTCTTTGGCGGCGAAATGTCCGATATTCTCCTTCTTTCCCTCAAGCAACGCTGTCACAATGACGGTTATCCCACCGACAAAGAAACCCTTGCGACCCAATTCCGCTTACATTTGCATCGCGGTATTGGTTACTTAGCAGGCGATCCAAATATCAAGAAAATTGAAGATTTAATTGAACTGGCGGTTAAAAATTGAAAGGATATTAGTTGACTGTTAACTCTTCACTGTTAACTGACAACTAATATTATGCCTGAAACGCTAGAAATTGAGCGTCATAGAGCTGCGATCGCTCGCACTGACATATCTCGCCCCGTGCGATTGGCAATAGAATGGGCAATTCTGAATCCAGACACCACTTTTTTTGACTACGGTTGCGGCTACGGTGGTGATGTTCAGCGAGTAAAAAACTTAGGCTACACCAGCGCAGGCTGGGACCCTTACTACTATCCCGATGTACCATGTATCACTGCTGATGTGGTCAACTTGGGCTATGTCCTCAACGTCATCGAAGACTCAGAAGAACGCCGTCAAAGCTTGATCCAAGCCTGGGAACTCACCGGGAAAGTTTTAATTGTCGCGGCTCAAATCCTGATTAATGCTCCCAGCAAAACCCAACTTGCTTACAATGATGGCATTGTGACGCGCCGCAATACTTTTCAGAAATATTACGAACAAGAAGAACTAAAAACTTATATTGATGAAGTTTTAAATGTAGATGCAGTACCCATAGCACTAGGCGTTTACTTTGTTTTTCGAGATGATGCAGAAAAAGAAAGCTACAAGGCTATCCGCTTCTTTTCTACCACCTCTACACCGCGAGTCCGCATCCCCACCAAGCGGTTTGAAGACTATCAAGAACAGCTGCAACCCTTAATGGCTTTTTTTACCAAGCGCGGTAGACTACCTGTGAAAGGCGAATTAGAAAATGAACAGGAATTACTGAGCGAATTTGGTAACTTTCGCCGCGCCTTTGGTGTAGTTTTGCAAGCTACTGATGAGGCTGAATGGGATGCGATCGCTTACCGTCGTTCTCTCGATATCCAAGTTTATCTCGCCCTCACCCACTTTGATAAACGTCCTGCATGGCAAAAGCTAGCCCCAGAAATGCGGCACGATATCAAAGCCTTTTTTAGTAGCTATGAGGAAGCGTGCCTTGTAGCCGATCAAAAGCTTTTCAGCTTAGGTAAACCTGGAGTAATTCCAACTGCTTGCGAAAAAAGCAAAATTGGTAAGCACACCCGCGGTGCGCTTTATGTCCATGTTTCGGCACTTGCAGCACTCGATCCCGTACTACGAATTTGTGAAGGTTGCGCTAGCCGTACTATTGGGCGTGTCGATGAAGCTACATTAATCAAATATCACACTGATAAGCCGCAAATATCCTATCTGTCTTACCCAGAATTCGATACCGATCCCCACCCGGCGTTAAAAGCCAGCATCGGTATTGATTTAAAAACCCTATTCGTTACTCACCGAGACTACGAAACTAGGGCAAATCCACCGATTTTGCACCGTAAGGAAACATTTGTCACCAGCGACTACCCAGGCTACGAAGAATTTGCTAAACTCACCCAACAAGAACAGCAATTAGGATTACTCAATAGTAAAAGTGACATCGGTACGCTTGAAGGTTGGGAAAAATGCCTTGCTGCACACAGAGTAGAAATCAGGGGGCATCAGGTTTATCCAATTCAGGAAAGTTAAGAAAACACTGACACTATAAGGTTATCCTGAATTTGTATTTAACCCAAGTAAATCTTGGTAGTTTGTCATATTTGCGGGAAATCACATAGCAGCGATGATGAGTTTCAATCCCCGACCGGGATTACATAGGGAACTGCTGCCACTCTGATAATTCAAACCTTTATAGGTATTAGTTAGATGATATACTTTTGCATTTCCTCGTTGGATTTTATTGATATTTCCTCAAAAGAGGCAAAAATTTGAAACTATGAGGAAAATTAAATCACTACTGGGAGTTTTCGGTAGTCGCAAGATGGCGGCTTTATTATTTTTAGGTTTTTCATCGGGTTTACCGTTATTGTTAATCGGTAATACCTTAAAGGCTTGGATGACCGTAGAAAAGGTAGATTTAGCCGCTATTGGTTGGTTTAGCCTCGCGAGTTTGCCTTATTCCTTGAAATTTTTGTGGTCGCCACTGCTGGACAGGTTCGCATTACCAGTGTTGGGACGACGACGGGGTTGGTTAATTTTGACGCAGATTGCTTTGATTGTAGCGATCGCAGTTATGGCTTTTCAACAACCCAAACAAGCATTACAGCTACTAGCAATCAACGCTATAGTCATCGCCTTTATCAGTGCAACTCAAGATATCGCTGCTGATGCCTACCGTACCGACGTTTTGGAAAAACTAGAAATGGGGGCTGGTGCAGCAGTTTTTATCTTAGGTTATCGAATTGCCCTGTTAATCGCAGGTGCTTTAGCTTTGATACTTGCTGACAAACTGCCTTGGTCATCGGTTTACTTGTTTATGGCAGGAACGATGGTAATTGGTATTCTTGCCACCTTGTTCGCACCAGAACCCCAGGAAATTAGTCCTCCAAGTTCTCTAGCTGATGCTGTTATCTTGCCGTTTCAGGAATTTTTTCAGCGTCAAGGGATTATCAAAGCTATTTTAATGCTTGCATTCATCACTCTATACAAGCTAGGCGATGCTTTGTTGAGCAATATGACCACGCCTTTTTTGCTGCAAACTGGTTTTACCAAAACCGACATTGGGGCAATTCAAGTGGGGATGGGGTTAATTGCAACGATTGTTGGCGCTTTAGCAGGTGGTTCAATTTTGAGTGCTATTGGCATCAATAGATCGCTGTGGGTTTTTGGTATTCTACAAGCAGTAAGTAATTTAGCTTACTTTTTTCTAGCATACATCGGTCAAAACTACCAAGCTATGGTACTTGCCATCAACGTAGAACAATTTTGTGGTGGATTGGGGACAGCAGCCTTTGTTGCCTTTTTGATGAGTCTTTGTAACCAGCGGTTTTCCGCAACCCAATATGCTTTGTTATCCAGCTTAATGGCTGTCAGCCGCGATATTCTGGCGGCCCCTGGAGGCGCGATCGCCCAAAGCACGGGTTGGCCTATATTTTTCTTAATTACCATCGCCGCCGCTGTACCAGGACTATTCCTATTGCCAGTATTTGCCCCCTGGAACCCTCAGCCAGTGGCAGTATCCAGACCAGGACTTGAGGACGAAGAAGAGGATATATGGGGAATCAAGTAGTTATTGCTGTCGGCACATTCATCCTCTTACTGACTGGTTTATTACTTGGCTATGTTCTCTCGCAGTTAGTTCTAGGATTTTTAGCATTTAACCTCTTAACTTTTTTTGGAACACTCAGCCTAATTTTAATTTTTGGTACGCTTTATTACGTTTTATTTTGGCAATTGCGAAGAGAACAATCCCGCCCATCAACTCCATCAACCATCAATCAAGGGATACCAACCCAGGTTGAGGAGGGTTTATCTGATAGCTATCTCAAAAACAGGCTAATCGCTAAATTATCTGGTGACACTGCCGCAGCCGAACGGTTAATTGCACAGGCAAAGGAAACTTATCCTGGGATGCCGGAGAACTGGTATTGCGAAAGAGTACTTGATGACTTGGAAAGCGATCGTCAGAGGGAGTAGGGGAGTAGGGGAGGCAGAGGGGCAGGGGGAGCAGGGGGAGCAGGGGAAAAGGTTAAAGGGAAAAGGGAAAAGGAATAAATTTAATCTTTCCCCTTACCCCTTTCCCTTTCCCCATTCCCAATGCCTAATTCTTATGCACAGAAAATTGCTAAAATCAATCAAGAATACTTCACAAATCTTTAGTTAGGTTCTCATAAAAGTTCCTAGCTTCTTGCAATTAAAATATGGCTATTTTTCGTCAATACATCGCTCCACTGCTTGTTGTACTTGTATTTGTTTTTGCTCTAGTGGCAGTCAGCGCCCGGATCTTTTTACCGTCCGATATGGCAGCACCCGCACCAATTGAAGAGGTAGAGGTAACTTCTCAACCTACTCCAACTGATTTACCTCCAGCAGCACATAACGCGAGCTAGCTAAGTCAATAAATATCAGTAAATATCAGTAGTGTCTGAGCAACTATTACCTGGATATATTATTCGCCGTGGCTCCCTTTTGGAGCGATCGCTGCTGCTCAAATTCATGCAGCGAACTTACCAGGATCTCTTTCCCAACGAGGATTTTTCCCACTTAGAGCAAACAGTTAAGCAATACTTTTCTAGCGATACGCCCTTGTGGTGGGTAGAAGAGGAGGGGGAGCAGGGGAGAAATCAATTCAAAATTCAAAATTCAAAATTCAAAATTGAAGATTCAATCCCAATGCCCCATGCCCATCCCCCCATAGCTTGCCTCTGGGTGGGCAATGCTATAGATCAAGTACATGGGAACCGTCATGCTCACATCTTTATCCTCTACGTTGTGCTAGAACATCGGCGGCGGGGTATTGGTACAGCCTTGATGCGATATGTGGAAAATTGGGCTATTCAAAGAGGCGATCGCCAAATTGGCCTGCAAGTATTTCAATCAAACAAACCCGCATTGAATCTTTACAATCAGTTAGGTTATCAAACCCAATCCATCTGGATGGTAAAATTTCTGAATGCAGAAAAATAAACTCAAGGATAGCGATAATATACTGTAGCGTCTGAGTTATAGAGGTTCTCGTTTGGATAAAACTCAACGATGAATAAAGGAAAATGTATAAGAACCCAACTAATATATATAAATATAAAGATAAAGCTTTAACTTATTAGCGCGGGGGATTATGTGTTAATCCCTTTTCGGGATTGAAATCAAATTATGTATGACGAAGACGATCTAAGCCTACTCGATATTGAGGAGGAGCTAGAAAGCCCCTTAGATAAAATAGAGCCGCTAACTGCCGAATCAGTTGTGGCAAAGCCCGATCCAGAAGTGATGCTAGCCTTGCTGGAAAATCCCCAGCCCCAGCAAAGAATGTTAGCAGCACGCGCTTTTTGTGATATAGAAGATGCGCGTGCTACCCCCCATTTGATTCGCCTGTTAACTGATACCTGTCCCTTAGTCCGAGTAAGTGCAGCTTATGGCATCGGACGCAATCCCAGTTTAGAAGCAGTGAGTCCGTTAATTGCTCAACTAAACAGTGATTGGAATGGCTATGTACGTAAAGGTGTAGTATGGGCTTTAGGAAACTGTCGCGATCGCCGTTCTTTAGCACCTTTAGCAAACGCTCTTAGAAACGACATTTCCGCAGTGCGTTTGTGGGCTGCTAGCGCCTTAGCACAAATGGCAGAAGTCGGTTATGAAGCAGTGATAGGCGCAATACCACCATTAATCGAAGCCTTAGTCCAAGATCCCGTGGCAGCAGTGCGGAGTAACAGTGCTTGGGCAATCGGTCAACTGTGCCGCGAATTGCCTTCTAATGTAGTTTATGCCACAGCGATCGATGCCCTAATTCAAGCCTTTGCCGAAGACGAAGATTTGGGAGTCCGAGAAGACGCTAAAGCCTCACTGTTAGGAGTGGGCGATCCCCGTGGCTTACAGTTAATTGAAACCTTGGAACAAGAAGGGTGGTTTTGATTTGGGCATTGGTCATTGGTCATTGGTCATTGGTTATTTGTCAGGAATTATTATTCTCCCCTGCTTCCCCTGCCTCCCTTGCTCCTCTGCCCCTCTGCTCCCCTGCTCCCCCTCATCCCCTGCCCTTACTGTCCTTCAGCTACAGGTTTGACCAAATTTAAGTCATAAGGGCGCTCAGTATCATCCTCACCCAAATATTCACCATTTTGAATTTCCAGAATAACTAGCGGAATATGCCCAGGATTATCTACCTTATGTAGTGTTGCTGCGGGGACATAAGTTGATTCGTTTCGATTCAATAATATTTCCGCATCGCCACAAGTCACCTTTGCCACACCGGAAACTACCACCCAATGTTCATTGCGGTGATAATGAATTTGTGGTTTAATTCCGTGCCTGGGCTTGATTTCCACACGACTAATTCTATAGGTTTCTCCCTCCTCGATTACCTCTACCTCACCCCAATATCGTGTACCTGAATGCGGAGACAATTCGTTGATATTTGACTGAGTATTATTTTCATTGGGAGTCATAATTAATTTCTCAACCAGATAAGTATTAGTATTTATCAGTAATTTACCGTAAACGAGATAAACCTGGGTAGGGAGATGCAGTCACAACGTCTCTATTAGACCTCTTGGCATTTGTGCTTTTTGCAAGAGGGGGAAAAGGGGTTCATGTTAAAGGGGAAGGGGACAATACAGAACCTTTTCCCTTTTCCCGACAAATGCCAAGAAGTCTATTGATGACAACTGCTCTAACTTTACTTTAGGCAACAGATTCTATCCGTAAATTTTTAAATGTTTGAAGGTGTGAATTGTTCACTCCCCCGTATACTGAATCCGATAAATCCGATTGTTGGCTTCTTCTGTTAGTAGTAAACTGCCATCTGGCAACACGAGTAAACCTACAGGCCGTCCCCAAGTGCTGGGTACAGAAGGATTTAGCAAAAATCCTGTGAGAAAATCTTCGTAGTAGCCAAGCGATCGCCCTTTAGCATCGAAGGGAACAAATACAATTTTATAACCAGTGCCGCGATCGCGATTCCAAGAACCACGAAAAGCAGCAAAAGCACCGTTCTGGTATTTTTTGGGAAACGTTTTACCATCATAAAACTGCAAACCCAATGCTGCGGAGTGCGCCTGAAACAGTACATCTGGCGTTTGAGTTCGGGCTACTAAATCAGGACGTTTACTTTTGTTATCCGTCTTTTGCCGCGGATCGAGGTTGTTTGGTGTTAGATAAGCATAGGGCCAGCCGTAAAATGCCCCCTGTTTAACGCGTGTTAGATAGTCTGGCACCAAATCATCACCAATCCCATCCCGTTCGTTAACAGTGGTATAAAGTTCCTTAGTTACAGGATGAAAGTCTAAACCAACAGGGTTACGCAAGCCGGAAGCGAAAGTTTGCTGCTGGGAACCATCTAAATTCATCACCTGTATCGAAGCCCGTGGTAGGGGTTCTTCATCTACATTGGTTCCCGATCCAACTGAAATATATAATTTATTGCGATCGGGCGAGACAACGACATTGCGCGTCCAATGGTTGTTATAACCTTGAGCGGGCAAATCGGCAATTTTTTCCCCTTTACCTATAATCTTGTTTTGATCTTTCGTATAGGGAAAACGCACTACAGCATCTGTGTTTCCCAGAAAAAAAGAATTACCTGCAAAAGCCATTCCAAAGGCTCTATTGAGTCCGTTGTCACTATTAGCAAAGGTTTCTCGAACATCAGCTACACCATCAGCATTGCTGTCACGCAACAAACGAATGCGATTTTGCCCGGTTTCAGTCACTAAAACATCACCATTGGGAGTTAAAGCTAGCCAGCGTGGGGCATCTAAACCTTCAGCAAAAACGTTGACTGTAAAGCCTGGTGGTACGCGCAGTACCGGATTTTCTGGAATAGGCACAACCTCAGGCCGCTTCGAGGCGCTTTCGGTTGCAAAGGGTGCTGGTAAATTCTTTAGATTGATTCGGATGGGTGCAGGTGAAAGTACTTCAGTACGGACAATATTTTTCGGCTGTGTAGGATTCTGTGTCAGTTGGGCAGAAGGTACGGATTTTTGAGGTGTGGGATTATCTGAGTTAGCGCGAGTCTGATTACAGGCTGCTGCCAAAATCATTAAAAAAACTGGCAGCAAAAAACGCGCAGGGACTTTCATGGTGGTAGACACTATACACAATGTTCCTACTCTAGACTTGAGGCTTAATAGTTGTCGCCAGTCAAAAGTTTGATTTTTCTTAGTTGTCAACCTATTAACAATTCAAAAATAAAGCACTAGTAACTAGATTCTATTCCCGATGCCCAATGCTCAATATTTACACATACAAACATTTATTAGTGAACAAAAAATTTTCAAATTCTGCTGCTGGTAAGGGACGACTAAATAGAAAACCTTGCATAGAGTTACATTTGTGTTGGCGTAAAAAACCTAGTTCTGCTTCTGTCTCTACACCTTCAGCCACTACATCTAGATTGAGATTGTGAGCCATCTGAACTAATGCCTTAGCGATGGCTGACTTTTGTGAATCATTAGCAACATTATGGATAAAATAACGATCTATTTTTAATGTATTAATTGGTAAGTTTTTCAGATAAATCAAAGAAGAGTAACCCGTACCAAAATCATCGATCGCAATTTTTATACCCAAGGATTGCAATTTGCTCATAGTAGCGATCGCACTATTGACATCTTGCATAATCATACTTTCAGTGAGTTCTAGTTCTAGGTCATGTGGCTCTATATTATTCACGGATATAAAATTAACTATATTCTGAATGAAATCTGGCTGATTAAATTCAATTGCGGACAGATTTACAGCAACAATCAATGAATCAATTCCAGCATCACGCCAGCTTTTAATTTGTTGGCATACCCTTTTTAATACCCATTTCCCAATTGGAACAATTAAACCTGTAGATTCTGCTAACGGAATAAATTCTGTTGGATAAATCATTCCTAACTCTGGACTTTGCCAGCGCAATAAACTTTCAGCACCTACTATTTTTCCAGATGTAATATCGACTATTGGTTGATAATAAATTTCAAATTCTTGAAAATTATGTTGTTTTATAGCTCGGTGTAAGCTAATTTCTAACAACTGCATTTTTGGAGACAAGTTATGAATTACAGTCTGAGAAGATAAATACTTTTTTAAAGTAGCGTGTTTTTCCAACCTGTTCATAATGGCACTTAATAACTCAGCTCGAGTGAATGGCTTAGTTATATAGTCATCTGCACCCATATCCATACCTTGACGGAAGTCAGATTTAGCAGATTTGGCAGTGAGAAAGATGAAGGGAATGGTTGCCGTAGATGGTTCTTGACGTAATGCTGTAAGCACGCCATAACCGTCAATTTCTGGCATCATCATATCACAAAGAATTAAATCAGGAACTTCGGAGATAGCCAAATTTATCCCGATTCTGCCATTAGCCGCAGCAATAGTTTCAAAATCCTCAGCTTCTAGCAAATCTAAAATGTTTTCCCGGACTGCTTCTTCATCTTCTATTATCAATATTTTGGGCATAAATTACCTCATTTTTATCTTTTATTATTTACCGACATCATCCAGCAATACTTAATTACAAAAAATGTTTTTGATAATTCAAGTATTTTAACTTTGTAGATATCTCCACAATTTTTTAAAATTGCCATTTTTAATCTAGCATCTAGTATATTAACACCATTGCTAGCGCGATAAAAGGATTTAATAATATCTACTATGTCTTCTTGGAAAATACAAATTTGCCAATCTTTAATTTCAAATACGATTTGTCTATTTTGGTTAAGTAAATTCAACTTGGAAAGTGCTATCATCAGAGAAATATTTAATATAATTTGAAAACAAGTTATTCAAGATGTGTGCCAATTTTTCATCCATGCAGCAGGTTACAAATTTATATTGGCTGGTGAAAAAAATCAAGCGCCAATAGCCCAGATTCATCTGTATTTGTTCTGGCGATTGTCGGCTGTATTCAAGCAAATTGAAGTATGTTGGTCTATACTCTAATTTTCCTACTTCTAACTGGCTAATAATCAACACATCATTCAACATTTCAGTCATGATTATGTGATATTTGGGCTTCTTTGTCTGCATGACCCTATTAGACTTACGGTAAAAGTCCAAATCTCCCTCATAAACTTCAATGAAGTGAGTGTATTTGCCTGTCGTAGCTTTACGTACTATAGCGCGTACTAGTAACCATTGGGGCTTGAGTAATTGTCTCTCAACAAAAATCTGATGTCCTACCTCCAAAGAAGCAATACTAGCATTACCTCTAGTTTTCTCTGTTTTTTGTGCCAGTCCTTCACAGATATAGATGCTTTCAGGAGTAATATTACCGACAATGTTACGTTGCTTATCTACAACTAAAAGTAGTTCTAACTGATGCTGGCATAACCCTGATAGCACTGAGACTATATCCGAAAATTCTGACATATTCAATGTCATGACAAATGTATGCATAACTTCAAAAGTATTGGCTGTTTTCAAGCTAGTTTCAAAAGCTACAAACAGTACCATATCATGCTTGGTGAAGTACCCTACTACCTGCGAAGATGAAAGAACAAGATACTTTTACCCCGTACTACATCAGTGCGTAAGCGTAGTTCGTTGTAGAAATAGCATCTACTTTTATAGTGATGTTTTTTACACAACCCTCAGGAGCAAACAGTCAATCCTTAACTCTAAGCTTTGTAGGCTGATGAGCTGAGGTAAAGCTTGCATAGATTTTCACGATAGCTATCATCAAATAATAGTTATCTAAAGCTGCTTATCTAAGTATTTTCTAATATTTTGACGCTAAACAACTAGTAATTTTTGGGATACAAACACTACAAAAAGTGTGTTAAGAATTACAAACTAGCTTATATCCAGCTAGTTAGGTATTGAGCATTGGGCAAAACAGTTTTGAGTGCTGTTAGCGGAAAGCTAAGGTTTAGCCCGTGCTGAGTTAAGAGTTTTCTTTTGTCCCCCTGTCCCCTTGTCCCCTTGTCCCCTTATCTCCCCGCCCCTCTGCCTCTTCACAAAGGACGTAACTGCAACCGCCGTTCGCCATAACGTAATAGCCTTTCTATAGTTACGAGCCGATTTTCCCAAACTTTGACTTGATAAGAATTCGACTTAATTTCTTGGCTCATCAATACCCGAAATTGAGACTGGAACCGAGTTAGAGAGGCTCTCGCCACGAGTAACTTACTAGCAGAAGGAGAAGCGGCAAGCTGATTTAAAGCACTGTGTAAAACTTCTGCCTGATTGTTAAAATCTGAAATTTTCTGAGATGGCCTTGGTCGTTGGTCATTTTGGAAAACAAATTTCCATTCCCGTTGTAGCGCGGTGTAACGAATGGCGGCAGTTTGAAAAGGCTGACGGAGAGGAATCGGTTCACTTGTTGTAGATTGAATTCTACCTTGGGTGCTATTAAAGAGTTTTTGGAGATCGTTGCTAAAATTTTCTGCGGCAAATAGTGCATAACCACTAACTGGCAAGTCCCTTACCAACTGGAGTTGATCGAATGTCCCGATGGTTGGCAAAGAAAGTAAGCGAATTCCCGGCACCAACAAGGTAGCTCCTAATTGTTTAGAGGCAATCCAGGGTTGGGCCAGTCGTTGAAATCGAGAAGTATCAAGAGCATAAGTCATGGGAACAATTAAATCTACATCCCCCCGCCTTGCCCAAGTTTCCCAATTTTGTTGAATTTTCTGAATCCGTTCTAGTTCTGGCAAAGGAAATACTGCAACCGACAAAATTAAATTCGGTTGCTTTTGTCGTAACTGCTGTGATACTTGGGCGACAAAGCTATCAACTTGCTCGGTGCGAAATTTTGTCCATTTTTGCCACAAATCTGCTTGGCTAGGAGAAATATTCACTGGATCGACACCAGTAAGTTTCTGAAATTGCGCTCTTGCAGCTTTCCCATAGCCATAAGTTCGACCTGCTGATGGATCTTGGAAAGGGTAGCGAATGTAGTCTAGCTGTAAACCATCCACCTTATATTTAGTGACAATTTCCTCATACAGCTTGAGCAAGTATTGCCGCACTTCGGGGTTAGCTGGGTCGAAGAATGGCTTAGTCTGCCCAACGGGAATCATGTTGCCTAGATTATCGTAGTTTGCCCAATCGGGATGAGCCGCCAGTACTGGCCCTGGATAATTAGGATTAAGGTTGAGAATTTCATTATGACGTTGGTTGCCAGCAGCAAAAGTCCACACCCAAGCGTGTAATTCCATGTCTCGCTCATGGGCTAATTTCACCGCTTCTTCCAATGGGTTCCACCCACGAATTAATGGGTTTTGCTCTTTTGCGACTTGGCTTGGATAAATTGTATAGCCAGCGTTAACAGTTTCAAAAAAGACGGTATTAATCCCGGCTTGGGCGAGGCGATCAAAAATCTGGGCTAGTCCCGCCTTACTACCAGCGCGAACAATCGTTCCCCGATCTAACCAAACTGCGCGAATTTCTGGTTGAGCTAGTTTCCGATCGACAGGAAACTGCTGCCACAAAGTTGTTTTAGCGGTCAGCCACTGTTGACGAGCCAAAGCGTAGTTTTTTTGAGCAATCAATTGGGGTAAATTTTTGGCAATTAGCCTTGCTTGTGCTAACACTTGGTCTTTACTTATGGCTAGTGCCCCCAGTTTGGTTGAGGCTAATTGTATTGGCTGTTCTTTGAGAGACTGGGGGGTGTTCAAATCCCTAGAAAACTGTTTTCCCTCACCCTCAGATATTGTTTCGCCAACATTAGCCGCATCAGCTAACACCGCTAAATGAGCGCTTTCCACCCGACCAATCAGATTTTCTAGTTCTTGCTGGAGAGCGATCGCTTGGTTGTTATCAATCGGCTCGTTGGAGTTGGGGGCAACATCCAAACGCACCGCTTGTTCTAATTGGTCAATAGCCTCCTGAGAACTTGGAGGTTTGACTATAGGCAAAGGTCTAGATATGGGAGCAGTGGCAGTTTTAGGAGGAGTCAATGAAGGAGATAAGGGAGATGAACTACCCCTCTGCCCCTCTGCCCCTCTGCTCCCCTGCCCCCCTGCCCCTGTGCCCCCCGGCGCTGAGGGCGCAGCTGCAACAGTTGTAGAGCAGCTTTGGGAACCTCCTGGTATTTTTTTGGTGCGATTTGATGGCGCTAGTGCTGTTAAATAGTGATTGATAGTAGTTTTTAACCAGGCATTATCCAACTCGGCTGCGGAGGCTGTATCTGTTCCCCAGCGCCAGCCCAAAAAGGTGGAACGCTCAGTTGTCACGACTGCGGCCGGACTATCTTTGGAATTCCAAACAGCAACAGATTCAGTGCCCATATCATTAGGAATCACAACGCCGCCGCGCACTTTACCAAATAGTCCAGTTTGATTTGCCCATTCTGGAATCCTGGTTTTTGCAGCTTGAATCTGTTCTGTGTCACTAAGGCTGAATCCCCAATAACCTCCCAAGAGCGATCGCAATAATTGCCGCACTCCTGGCGATGACAAACTACCTACAGGCCCACTAGCAATCAAACGCCCTCCCTTACTCATCCAGTCTTCTAGAGCGATCGCTTGAGTTGGTGTTAATGTCTCGACGTTTGGCAAAAATAATACGCGGCGATCGCCCCAATCTGCTCCACTCTTGACATCATTTAGGGAAATTACACAATATTTCACTCCTGTTGCCTGTAAGCGATCGCTTATCCCTCTCCATTGATTTGCATTTTCTTGCCCATACACTACGCTTAATACGGGTTCTTCAGTCGCTGCCGTTACTGGCAAAATACTCAAAAAATTTAAAACTACAATTTCACAACTTAAAATAAATAATTTTCTAGCTTCTTTAATTTTTAAACTTATATCTTTTTGGTTTTTCTGATAATTCACCAGTGACTCCTCACTTCCTTCATTATTAATTAATTTAGTTATTAGTCATAATTCATCAGTACACAATATAGGACTTGAGCTTTATCCTAGTAAGTTTACTGAGATTCTCACTCGGATTAGGTAAGCTCATCTTTTACTTTTCAAAAATTAAATAGAATTCCTATAAGCTTTTCGTATAAGTACTTAGTGAATTACCTTCATTAATCTAGCCTATCAAAACCAGTAAAAAATGCCAAGATGGATACTCAAATTGCCCAGGCGATTCTATAGAAATTGTTAGCTATTACATTGTAAATTTCATTCCATTGGTGACTAGATTTTTAGAAAATTTTGTGTTTACCAATTCCAATAGGCTTTTGGGCAATTACAAAGAGTTTTCACTTAAACCTAAAAGAAAAAATGCCACTCTTATTTTAATTATCTGTTTTTCAGGGTTTTGTGAGTTAAAAAAGTAATACTAGCGCATCTTAAAGCTCTCACCCTAAATTCCCCTCCCAAGCTTGGGAGAGAGACTTTGAAATTGGCTCTGCCAACCCCTTCTCCCAATTTTGGGAGAAGGGGTTGGCAGATAAAGGCAAATTTTGTATTTGTGCAATAAGTCTAAAAGGATGTCTTAAAAGTCCTCTTGTTGGTAGTAAAAGATTTTAAATCCCCCTAAATTCCCCGACAAATTGGGGGACTTTTATTCCGGTTCCCCCCTTTTTAAGGGGAGCCAGCGCGGTCTTCTCCCATTCGTGAGAGGCTAGCGCGAAGGGGGTTTCCCCCATGAGCGATTGGCGTGAATTAGGGGAGATCAATAAGTACCTACAATTACAGCTAATTAATTTTCAAACAACCTCTAATTAGTATTCTTGACGAGCGCCAGTATTAAACTAACAATTAATAATATTTTCTCAGAGGTGATTCGTAAACAAAAGCTTAAGATGCCATTCGCTTGACCATCAGACG